>JBBQOA010000007.1:0-20073 GCA_038330465.1 Pyrinomonadales bacterium | reverse complement strand
GAGAGGCGCTCGGCTCGGCGTTCGGCTTTTTCGATGGTAGATAACATAGCATAATCGATGGGGCAGCGAAATTAGAGTGTTTTTCAAGATATTAATGGTTTTATTCGATACCTTGAAGCGGAAAAAAATGATCGATAAACTCGATATGAAGACGCGGAATGCTGTCCGGACCGAGACGCTTTCCACGAACGACTGAAATAATTGTCGTATTATATTGCTCGCTGGTGACGCGCATAAACGAACCGACATCGGCATTGAGCGACGTAAAGACCGATGCGCCGCCGAACGAAACATTTTCCGTGACGGTCATTTCCGCATTGATGACACTGCCTTCTTCGTCCAAAATTTCGAGCAGAATATTGACGGGAATCTGATAGCGCGAATGACGGCGCAATTCCTTTGGCAAATCTCGCTCGTCGGGATTGCTCGGCGCCTCGATGATTTTATAAAAACCCTTTTCTTCAAGTTGTGTGATTTCGTAAAGATTTGCCGGGTTAGCAGTGTAGCTATGCGGCGGATGTTTGCCGATAAAGGCAACACCGACCGCGTATTGTTCGACGTCAATCGCGTTTTTGACCGTCACGCAGCGGCGCACCAAACCCCAAATGCGATATTGCGGCTCTAAATAATCATAGCACCGCAACTGGCGCGGCATCGGCATCGTCATTGCCACCAGTCGTCCTCGTTTGATCGGGCGATTTAATTTAAAACCGGCGCCAAAAGCGGAAACGTCTTGCAACCGCGTGATTTCGCTCCACGCGATGGTTTTATTAACTTTTCCTTCGATTCGAATCGGCAAAGCCAATCCGACCCGCTTTAATCGACGGTCTTCTTTTTCGCTGACTGATGTGTTTGACAACATATATCCCTCGGAATCGTAAAGCTATTGAAAATATGAGTTTTAGATACGGTTTGAAAGCGTTTTGGAAGTGGCTTTCAAAGATGTTTTTAATTTGCTAAACAGGTGTTTTGCCTGTAAAATAATAAAACGATTAAATCAGTTTTTTTTCCAGATTTTTTTTATGTTCACACCATTCCCAAGGACTTAGCAAATAACAAAAATTCAAAGAGAAAACAATTACGAAAAAATAAATGGATATAAATTTAGATAAACAGCAGATCAATATCGAAGACGAGATGCGGCGGTCGTATCTCGATTACGCGATGAGCGTCATCATCGGACGCGCTTTGCCCGACGTCCGCGACGGACTCAAACCCGTTCACCGCCGCGTTCTTTGGGCGATGCAGGAACTCGGCAATTATTACAACAAACCCTATAAAAAATCGGCGCGCGTGGTCGGCGAATGTTTAGGCAAATATCATCCACATGGTGATATGTCGGTTTATGACACGATCGTCCGGATGGCGCAGGATTTTTCGCTTCGCTATCCGCTCGTTGACGGGCAGGGAAATTTCGGTTCGGTGGACGGCGACAATGCGGCGGCTTCGCGTTATACGGAAGTGCGGATGCAGAAACTGACGAACGAACTGCTTGCCGACATCGAAAAAGAAACCGTCGATTTTCAGCCGAACTACGACGAATCGCTGTCGGAGCCGAAGGTTTTGCCGACACGTTTTCCGAATTTGCTGGTCAACGGTTCGGAAGGCATCGCGGTCGGGATGGCGACGAAGATTCCGCCGCACAATTTGACGGAGATCTTGGACGCGACGATCGCGCTCGTCAAAAAGCCGGATATTACGATCGACGAACTTATCAAAATTATTCCGGGACCGGATTTTCCGACTGCCGGATTTATTTATGGGCGCGACGAAATTCATCGTGCTTATCACACCGGACGCGGGATTATTCAAATGCGGGCGCGTGCCGGTATTGACCGGATCGGTCGCGGCGAACGCGAAAAAGATGCGATTGTCGTGACCGAAATTCCGTATCAGGTCAACAAAGCGCGGCTGATCGAAAAAATCGCCGAACTCGTTCACGAAAAAAGACTCGACGGCATTTCGGAACTGCGCGACGAATCGAACCGCGAAGGAATGCGAATCGTCATCGAAATGAAACGGGACGCGATTCCGCAAGTTGTCTTGAACAAACTTTACAAACTGACCGCGATGCAATCGAGCTTCGGCATCATCAACATTGCGATCATTGACGGACAGCCGAAGGTTTTGAATCTCAAACAGATGCTCGAAGCCTTTGTCGAGTTTCGACGCGAGGTCGTTCGCCGAAGAACCGAGTTCGATCTTCGCAAAGCACAGGCGCGGGCGCATATTTTGGAAGGTTTGAACAAAGCGATCGATGCGCTCGATTACATCATTCCGCTGATTCGCAATTCGCGTTCGGTCGATGAAGCAAAACAATTTTTGACGGGCAATTTCGAAAATCTGCACGAAATTAAGAACTGGCGCGGCGTGGCAAGCGACAAAACTCTGGCGGGCTTTTTAAAGGAACTCGAAAAGGTCGTCGGCGGAATCGGTTTCAGCGATATTCAGGCGCAGGCGATTCTTGATTTACAATTGCGTCGTCTGTCGGCTCTCGAGCGTCAAAAAATTATTGACGAACTGGAATCAATTCTTAAACATATCGGCGAGCTCGAATCGATTTTGGCAAACGAACCGCTCTTGCGTCAGGTCATTATTGACGAATTACAGGAAGTCAAAAGGCAATTCGGCGATGCGCGGCGAACCGAGATCGTTGACGCCGGCGTCGAACTTTCGATCGAAGACCTGATTCCCGATGAAGACGTCGCGATCACGGTCACGAATCAGGGCTACATCAAACGAACGCCGGTTGCGACCTATTCAAAACAAGGTCGCGGCGGCAAAGGACGATTAGGCGCGAAGGCGAAAAACGAAGATTTTGTCGAGCATCTTTTCATCGCTTCGACGCACGCTTATCTGATGATCTTCACCGATGACGGGCAAGTCTTTAAGATGAAGGTTCACGAAATTCCCGAAGCCGATCCGTCGGCACGCGGCAAAGCGGTCGTCAATCTCGTCCAATTATCGAGTGAACGAAAACTTGTCGCGGTGATGGCGGTGCGTGATTTTACGGAAGAAACTTATCTGACGATGGTCACAAAACATGGCGTGATCAAAAAATCATCGCTTGCCGATTATCAAAACATCCGAATTAACGGCATCAATGCGATCAACATTGACGAAGGCGACGAATTACTCAATGTCATCCGCACCGACGGTAAACAGCAAATATTTATTGCGACGCACGACGGAATGGCGGTTCGCTTTAAGGAAACCGATGTTCGTCCGATGGGCAGAGTTGCACGCGGTGTGCGCGGTGTGAATCTTCGTAAAGGCGATTTTGTCGTTTCCGTTTTGGCGGTTTCGCAGGAAGGCACAGAAAAAATTCTGACCGTTTCCGAACAAGGTTTTGGTAAACAAACGGTGGTCGGCAGCTATCGCCTGACGAAACGCGGCGGCAAAGGTGTCATCAATATGAAAACGACCGCCAAAACCGGTAAAGTGGTCGCTTCATTTCCGGTCGAAGAAGATTCGGAAATTATGATCATCACGCAGCAGGCGAAACTGATTCGGATCGGCGTTGACAAAATCCGCGAAACGGGACGTTCGGCGCAGGGCGTGATGCTTATTCGCACCGGCGAAGACGATTTGGTGACAAGCGCGTCTTTGCTTGATATTTCCGAGGATGAAGGCGAAGAATAAAAGGTAAAAGTAAAATGATCAAAGGCAAAAGAGAAGTGCGAGCTTCTCTTTTGCCTTTTTTTTATTTGCAGTGACGATAAAAAATGTCGGCGGCAAGATTTTGCAGCTTTTTTTACTCAAACAATGTCCCTCTTTTTATAAACAACTCCATTGTCCGCCGACGACCATCGCCGGCGCGCCGGTTCCGCCCGCTTGACACGGCGTTGACGAGCGGCGGCAGTTCGTGCAGTAAACCATCGAACCGTTTGCTTTGCCTTGCGGCAGCGCCGTTTGCGCGAACGAAGGCATTTGCACCGTCGCGCCGAACTGAAGATCGGTTCCGAAAAATGTCGGATGACCTTTGACCTGTCCGTCGTCGGGCTGTCCGGTCATAAAAATGATCGTCGCCTTGTCGAAATTCGTCTTTTGCGCGCCGCGGCAGCCCAAAGTATAGCCGTCGTAGCAAAAGCGGTCGCCCGTTGAATAAATGCGCACGCGTTCGTCGGCTTTAAAGGAATTTCCGCCGTAAAAATTGCCGGTCGAAACAAATGTCCGCCGCGCCTGAAAGACGATCGGGTCGGCGAAAGCGGAATTGAGAAAAGTGACGGGCGACGAATAATCGCCGGCGTACGGATTATTGACGCCGTTGTACACAAAAGAATTGGTCATCGATTCGGTTGAAGAATGCGAAACCAGCACGTTCGAGCTGTCGAGAATGTCGAGAAACGTGCCGCCGAGCGCGCCTACAAAACCGCCGCCCATCGTGTTGTCGATCAAAATTCCGGCGGCGCGTTCAAAATGCATCGAGTCGGCTTTGTTCGTCGCGGTGCGCGGCGGATTGATGAAAAGCGTATTTTCGACGCGCCAATCGGTGTTGCGGATATTCGTATAAATTCCGGCGTCCGTGTTGAAGACAAAACGGCAGCGGTTGATGTGTATGTAATCGAATTGCCAATTCAGATCGGTCTGCGGCAAACCGTGCGCGTAAATTCCCCGATAAAAAGTGCTGAACGCGACATTGTCAAAATCCATATCCTGCGTCGATGTATAAGCGCCGACGGCTTCGACGCCGATCGTGTTCTGCTGGCTATTCGCGAGAAGCTCGATGTCCTTGAACGCGATCTTTTCCATACATTCGCCGACTCGGAAAATTGCGCGGTTCGCGCCGTTCAAGGAAATTCGCGTCGGGTTTTTCTTGACGACGTTGTTGGTTGACGCGCCTGTGTGAATGCCGTTGACGCCCTGGATCGTGATGCCCGAAGGGAGCGCGATTCCTTTGAAACCGGGCGTTCCGCCGACGCTGTAATCGCCTTCGGGAAAATTCAATATACCGCCGTTGCGCGTTGCGATAAAGGCGAGCGCGCTCTGAATGGCGATCGTGTCGTCGGTTTTGCCGTCGCCGACCGCGCCGAAATCTTTCGCGTTGTAATTGCCCAGAGTTTTCGCGTCGGGCGTCGCGATCCAATCGTAAACGATCGTTCTCGCGTATTCGTCGCCGCTGAACGAAATCCGGTATTTCGTATCTTCGCCCTGAAAACACCATTTAAAATCGGTCGTGTTCGGTTTCAAATTAAAGGTTGACGCGGAAGCTTTGGTCAGCGTCGCGGGCGAACCGTCGCACGTTTTGATGTTCATCGGCGTCGCCGAATTCAGATCGGAAATCGTCACGCTCGTCGTCGGCGGCGCATAGCGGATCGCGCAGGTCGCGCCGCGCTGCGTTTCCGGCACGTCCAAAATGATGTTGTAGCCCTCAAATTTGTTCTGCGCGATGACGGCGGTCGAGAAGGTCAAGGCAATTGCGAAACTCAAAATAATTTTATTCATAATTTTTCCAAATAATTAAATTAATCTTTATTTTGGCAGATTGTCCGCGAAATCACGAATCCTTTGCAGATAAGTCGTCCCGCCGATCCGGTAAATATCATTGTGACCGGCGCCGTCGAGCCAGAGCGAAAATCGCGGCTGATTGGCGGCGGCAAACAATTTTTCGCCGTGCCAGATAGGAATTACTTCGTCCTTTTTGCCGTGAATAAACAATACGGGACAGTTGATATTTTTTATTTTGGTAATGTTCTTGAATTTATCGAAGGGCAGGATCGGATACTTTGTCAGAACCCGAAAAGCCGACACGAAAGAGCTTTCAACGATCAATCCGCCGAGTTTTTTGCGCGCTGCCAGATCGATCGCGACCGCCGCGCCGAGCGAACGTCCGTGTGCGATGATCTTTTCTGGCGGAATTTTCAGCTTCTCGGTCAGATATTCGTAAGCGGCGTCAATATCCTGATAGACATGTTCTTCGGTCGGCGTGCCTTCGCTTGTGCCGTAGCCGCGATAATCATAAACCAATACCGCGAAACCGTTTTTCTGCAATTCTTTGATCAACGAATCGGCGGTCTGAAGGTCTTCGGCATTGCCGTGACTGAATAGAATCGTCTGCGCGGCAGACGGGTTTTCGTAAAACCGTGCGGAAATCTTTTCGCCGTTCGCCGTTTTGAGTTTGATGATCTTTGAATCGTCGTCGTAAGTGGAAATTTGCGGCTGGAAAATCAATTTGTCGGCGAAAATTGCAGCGACCATCAAAAATAACAAATAAACAAAGAGCGGAATCAGAAAAAATACCGTCATAATCCGTTTCAGCCTCAATTTTCGGCTAATCCGATCTTTCAAAATAATAGTTTACCTCTAATCGAACAAACCCGGTGCAATGCTCGGTTTGAGCAGTTCATTGAGTCCGAAATGCTGGTAAGCGAGGCGCGTCACAAGGCGTCCGCGCGGCGTCCGGTTGAGGAATCCGATCTGGATCAAATACGGTTCGATAATTTCCTCGATCGAATCTTTTTCCTCGTAGATCGCGGCTGAAATCGTGCCTAAGCCGACCGGACCGCCGTCGAACTTTTCGATGATCGTCAAAAGCAATTTACGATCAACTTCGTCGAGCCCGAAAACATCGACTTCCATCCGGTTGAGCGCGTCCTGCGCGACCGCTTCGGTAATGCGTCCGTCGTAATCGACCTCGGCGTAATCGCGGACGCGCCGCAACAGCCGATTAGCGATGCGCGGCGTACCGCGTGAGCGTTTGGCGATCTCGTGCGAACCGAGGCTGTCGATTTCGACATTTAAAATATTCGCCGAGCGTTCGATGATCGTCTGGAGATCTTCGATCTTGTAAAAGTCGAGGTGAAAAACGATCCCGAACCGCCCGCGCAACGGCGCCGTGATAAGTCCGGGACGCGTCGTCGCGCCGATCAGCGTGAATTTCGGCAATTCAAGTTTGATCGACCGCGCCGCCGTCCCTTGTCCGATCATCAGATCGAGATTGTAATCTTCCATCGCCGGATAGAGAACTTCTTCGATCGCCGGATTGAGCCGGTGGATCTCATCAATAAAAAGCACGTCGCCTTCGCTTAAATTCGTCAGGATCGCCGCCAGATCGCCCGCTTTTTCGATGATCGGTCCGGCAGTCGATTTAAGTTCCGCGCCCATTTCATTGGCAACGATGAAACTCAGTGTCGTTTTGCCGACGCCCGGCGGTCCGAAAAGTAGAATATGGTCAAGCGCCTCGCGGCGTTTTAAGGCGGCTTTCATAAAGACGCGCAGATTGTCTTTAACTTTTTGCTGTCCGATATATTCCTGAAGGCGGGTCGGACGCAACGAAAGCTCGATCTGCGCTTCATCTTCAAGCGCGTTACCGTCGCGGTTATCAAAATTTTCTAGGTTTTCGGTCATTATGATCTGATAAATCTCAAGACTTTCAATGGCTGATTTCACAGCCAATAAGTAACTGAACAAACTTAGTTAAATCCATAATGTAATAGCAAGCGAAGCAGACTCGCGAATGCTCACGCTACTGATATTTTTTCAATTAAAAGAATCAGTAACTACTGATTCGAATTTTTTTCCAGTCACTTGCTCGGTCTTTTTTTTGTTGCTTCGTCCGAAACGCTCGTTCGCGTGCCGTAAAACATTTCTTTTTTAGGGTCGTAGCGGAGTTCGTATTTTTCGAGCGCGCCGCCGCGTCCGCGGTAATCGATTGCGTATTTCCAAACGCCTTGTTTATTCGGCTTTTGTCCGAAAAAATAATCGACCCAATATTCTTTGCGCGTGCCTTCCGAAGTTTTCAATTCGGTTTCGTATTGAATCACCTTGTCTTGTTTTGCGCTGTAGCCGATCAGTGTCGTTTCGAGTCCCATACAGGCAACGGCGTCGAAAAGCGCGAATTCATAGGCTTTGCCGTCAGCGTTGTAATCTTTCAGATCCATCAAAACCGGTTTGCCTTCCTTGAATTTATCAAGGCGCAAAACTCTGTAATATCCGCGATGAATCTTATACGGCAGATCGAGCGTGTTGAAACCGCTCGCGATACCGTCGCTCGTGATCTCGAGCGTGTTGACGATCTTTCCGGTCCTGTTTTCGATCAGCGAAACTTTTGCGACGCCCGTATAATAACTGCCGCGAGTTTCTTCGGGACAAGTGTAGATTTCGTCGTCGGTTTCGCGCGGGAATTTTTTCGGTGCCATCATCCATAAAACTAATTCGCGCGTTGGTGTGACTTTCGCTTTTTCAAGAATGACCGCCGATTTCGGAAAAGTCTGGGCAAATAAATCTGCTGCCAAAATTAAAAACAAAACGACGCACGATGCAAGATTTTTATTCATGGTGATTTCCTCTTTGCAAAAATCCGCTGGTCCGAAATCCGAAATCTGAAATCCCAAATCGAATTATCCTTTGGCAAGCAGTTGCAGACTTCTTCGGAGCAGTTTCTGAACGCTTAGTTCCGTACCTTCTTGCATCGCTTGTTTGAGCGCCTTTTCCGCCGCGTTTCTTTGATATCCCAAATTTATCAAAGCCGAGATCGCGTCGTCGAAAACCTCGTCGCCCGAGCTTTGCGGAATGCCTTCGCCGCGCATTTCTTCCGAAGCAATCCCGGAAAGTTTGCCGATCTTATCGCGCAGTTCGATGACCAGCCTTTCGGCGGTTTTCTTGCCGACGCCCGGAATCGAATTGAGCCGCGCGAGATTGTTCTGCCGGATCGCCGAAATTATCTCGTCGGCGCTCATTCCCGAAAGAGCGGTGATCGCCGATTTCGGACCGATCCCCGAAACCGAGATGAGATGCAGAAACAATTCCTTTTCGCGCACCGTTTTGAAACCGAAGAGCGCGAACGCGTCTTCGCGGACGACCGTGTGAATGCGAAGCTGAACGTCTGCGCCCGTTTCGCCGAGTTCGTAAAAGGTCGAAAGCGGGATCGTCACTTCATAACCGACGCCATTAACATCAATGATCAGCAAATTCGCGTCTTTTTCTAAAATTTTTCCGGATAGATAGGCAATCATATCTTATGAACTAAACATTACGTCGGAACGCAAAACATATTTGCGCCCCGCTAAAACTTCCGCGCCTTCGTGCAAAATTTCGTGTCTGAAAGCGAGCATCATTCCTGTTTCTGGTTTGACAATTGTTTCTTCTAAATTCAAAAAAGTAGTTTTTCCGCCTTCAAAACCTTCATTCAAATAAACCATCAATGTCAGAAGACTTTGTTCGCCGGTTGCGCGACGGAACGAACCGTCAAAATGATAGCGGAATTTCTGCCCCGAATCGTAACGATAAAATCTCAAACGCTCGTTTAACCCGACCGCGACACGATGATAGATCATTTTCGGTAAATGCTCTTTTACTCTTTGCCAAAGCAGAAAGGCTTTATCTTCGTCGTCAATCATGACCCGATTGTTGTTGCGAACATCTTTTCGGATTGATTCTTTGCCGAATCCAATACTGATCGGCGCATCCTCAAATCCGATATTTTCGGCAAACTCGATCCATTCCTGAGATTCTTCGGGCGTCAAGAAATTATTTACAACCCAGATTCCATCAGCAATTTCCATCAATATCCTCGAAAGCGTTTCACACTTGAAACATAAATTGTAAATGATAAAAGGTTTAAGGGCAACGATAAAAACAGGTTTCGGCATCTTTAGGAGTGCGAACTTTTTCACAAACTCAAATTAAAGAGTATAATTTAATTAGTCGAAATGAAGGTTGATAAAATATCGGAACTGACAACGAATCGCTTGAGCGTTTATCTGCGCTGTTTGAATGAACTGACGGCGCAGGGCGCACGCACGGTTTCGTCCGAAGGTTTGGCGAAAAAATTTCATTTGAATTCGGCGCAGATCCGCAAGGATCTCGCGTATTTCGGTGAATTCGGCGTGCGCGGCGTCGGTTATTATATCGACGATCTGCGCAATCAGATCACGAAGATTCTCGGGCTTGATAAAAAGCATTCGGTCGGCATTATCGGCTCGGGACGACTCGGCGCGGCACTCGCGGATTATTACGGTTTTGCGCAGTCGAATTTCACGGTCGTTGCACTTTTTGATGCCGATCGCGAAAAGATCGGGCAAAAAGTCGGCGGCGTCGAAATTTTCGATATTAAGACTTTCGCGGAAGTTGCCGAAAAGTATAAAATAGATGTCGCGGTGATTGCCGTTCCGGCGGAATTTGCGCAAGACGTTTTGGAGCAGATCACAAATTCCGGCATCAAAGCCGTCATGAATTTTGCGCCGATTCCTTTGCGCGTCAATGGCGATGTCAAGATCAAAAACGTCGATCTGACGATTTCACTCGAAAGCTTGTCGTATTTTTTGGCAAAACCGAACAACAAAAATGGCGAAAATCTGAAACCAAATGTGGCGAAAACGCGAATAAAGAAATAGGAAAATTTTCGCGATTGGAATTTTTAATAATAATCAAGGCATTATATAATAGAGAGGTATGAGAAGTATGAATTTTATGTCGTTAGTTAAAAGAGTCGCTCCGTTTTTTATGACCTTCGCGGTCGGACTTTTTATCGCCAGTTTCTTTGTGTCGGTTGCCGCACCGAGCTTTCAATTCCGCCGCGGTTTCAATCGCCATCGTGAAATGGATCGCCAGATGCAATCTGAAAACCAGCGTTTGCGCGATGAAAACCAAAGTTTGCGAAATCGTCTGTCGGAAATCGAAAGACGCGATTGGGTCTTGAGTCCCGACATCGACGTTCCGCCGCCGCCGATTGCGCCGACGATGCCGACGAAATCGATCCCGTATAAACCGCGCTAAACCACGCCCGGTTTTAGACAGGAAAAAAACTTGTAACCACAGATTAACCGATGAAGATTTTCTTCGTTTGTGTTAATCTGTGGTTTAGTTTTTGGCGGAGGAAATAAAAAATGTGTTGTGAATCATTCTGGAAAAGAGTTGTCGTTTTTTGTTTGGCTTTCGGGTTTGGAGTGCTTGTTTCAGACGCCTTTTTTTCAAAAGAGACATCGTCTGAAAGTCAAAAAACGGTGAACATTTCGGTTTCAATCGAAAAGAATTGCGTGCCGGTTGACAGTAGTTTGAAATATGAAAATTTGGCGGTCAAAGAGAAACCCGATTCAGCGCCGCTCAATGAAACGCCAAAATTGGAAATCAAAAAGGATGCCGACAAAAAATCTTTAAAGGAAGATCAGGCAAAACAAAAGCCGACCGCCGAACCGAACGGGCAGTTTTACGTGCCGTCGAAAGATTCCGCCGAATATAAGATTTTGCTTCACAGGGAAAAATGTTTTGAAACCGATGGACGAAAATAAAGCGCGAAAATTAATTATCGAAGTCGGGAAACTGCTCTACGAACGAAGCTATGTCGTCTCAAGCGACGGCAATGTTAGCATTCGTCTGGACGAAAACCGCGTGATCGCGACGCCGACGATGACCTGCAAAGGTCGGATGACCGAAGATTGTCTGGCAATTACGGATCTCGACGGCAAGCCGCTCAATGATCAAAAAGCGTCGTCCGAACTCGCGATGCATCTGCTTATTTACAAAATGCGTCCCGATATCAAAGCGGTCTGCCACGCGCACCCGCCGCACGGAACGGCTTTTGCGGTCGCCGGACTCGCGATCGACGCGCCGATTCTTTCCGAGGTTATTTTGACTCTTGGATGCGTTCCGCTGACCGCTTACGGCACGCCTTCGACGAGCGAATTGACCGACGGAATGAAGCCTTTTGTCGAGCATCATAACGCGCTCCTTATGGCAAATCACGGCGCGGTCGCCTACGGCGAAGATTTGTGGCAGGCGTTTGATAGACTTGAAACTTTGGAACACACGGCGAAGATCGCCATTTTATCGCGCGCGCTCGGCGGCGCGAACGATCTGCCGAAGGACGCGATCTCAAAACTCATCAACATCCGCGAAAAAGCCGGTTATTTGACCGAAAAGGCACGTTGTCAGGCGTGCGGATATTTGGAGGACGGCGAAATTGCCTGCGAACTTGACGGAAATTTACATAATGAGCCAAACTCAAACGGTGCGAAAATTTCGCTTTCGCGCGAAGAGTTGATCGAACTTTTGGCGCAAGCCGCCAATGTCGGATAAAAGTTATGACTGCGATACCGATTTCAAGCCAACAGATGACTTTGGAAGAATATCTGGAGTTTGATTACAACGCCGAAGGTCGTTATGAATATTTCGACGGGGAAGTTATCGAAATGAGCGGCGGAAGTCCCGAACATTCGCTTTTGGGAAATCAAATCGGACGATTACTTGGAAATAAATTAGTTCTGAAAGGCTGTTCGGTCTATAATTCCGAGGTGCAAATTAAAGTTCCGGCGCTGTTGCCTTATCGTTACGGCGATGTTTCGGCTTTGTGCGGGAAACCGATTTATGAAGATTTGGGAAATCAAAAATTATTGGTCAATCCGACGTTGATTGTCGAAGTTCTTTCGCCTTCAACCGAGAAATATGACCGCGATTTGAAATTTAAGGCGTATAAATCAATCGAAAGTTTGCGCGAATATCTTTTGATTTCACAGGAAGCAAAATTCGTCACGCTTTATACGAAATATAATGAAAAGTTTTGGTTTCAGAGCGAATATGTCGAAGGTGAAACTTTAAAACTTGAATCGCTTGAATGCGAATTGAGCGTTGACGAAATTTATCAGGGAATTATTGAATAGAAAAGCATGAAACATCTCGGTAAACTAAAACCGCGCTATTTATTTTTTTACAATGAATATGAATGGTTTCGAGCGAGCAAATGTCTGAAATGTGATAAATTAACGGCGCTTCGCAAATTTGCCTTTTTAATTCATTTTGCAAAAGCCGAACTAATAAGTTTCGGTTTAACGGCGCGGTATTGTTCAAGATGTGAATTTATTATTTTGCATCAAAAAGATGTTGAAGCCGAATTTATTAACAAACTTGGGCAAAATGGCAAAGATTTTTTTATTATCGGAACAGTTGATAAAAAAGTTTGGAAGAAAGGATTGGAAGGAAAACTGCCAAATCGACAAGAAGTAATAGAAAATACGGCAGATTTCAAAAAAGTTTTGGATTATCATATTCAGCCTGCGGGTTGGTATTTTGATGATAAAAAGTAAAATTTTTATTAGTAATTTTATAGGAGAAAATTGAATGCAAGAAGCATTGGGAATGGTTGAAACAAAAGGTCTCATCGCGACGATCGAAGCGGCGGACGCGATGGTCAAAGCGGCGAATGTGCAGCTCGTCGGTTACGAAAAGATCGGCGCGGGATTTGTCACAGCGATCGTCCGCGGCGATGTCGCGGCGGTCAAAGCGGCGACCGATGCCGGTGCGGCGGCGGCACGGCGCGTTGGCGAACTCGTCAGCGTTCACGTCATTCCGCGCCCGCATTCGAGCGTTGACGAAACTTTACCCGTTGTTATGAAATAGTGGTTTTGGGCTTTTGGGCTTCGGTTTTTGTAAATCAAAGACCAAAAACCAAAAACCAAAGACCAAAAAACAAGATGATAATTGCACGAATCTTAGGCACCGTCGTCGCGTCGCAGAAAGACGCGCGTCTGCAGGGCAAAAAACTTCTGATCGTCAAACCGATCAATCTCGACGGCACCGACCAGAGCGGTTACGTTGTCGCGGTCGATACGGTCGGCGCGGGCTTTCACGAAAAAGTTCTGGTCGTCGCCGGTTCGTCGGCGCGGCTCGCCGAAGGCAACAAGGATTGTCCGGTCGATTCGGCAATTATCGGCGTCATCGATTCTTACGAATTCGACGAAAAATCCAAATAATATGCAAATTGCACGGGTCATCGGAAATGTTGTTTCGACGGTTAAAAACGATTCGCTGCAGGCGAAGAAATTGATGATCGTCCAGACGCTCGACGCCGACCTCAAACCGAAAGGTAAGCCGATGATTGCATTAGACGCGGTCGGCGCGGGTGTCGGCGAACTGGTTTTCTGGTGTCGCGGCAAAGAGGCGAGTTTTCCGTTCAAACGCGACGATACGCCGACAGATTGCACGATCGTCGGGATCATCGATTCTGATGCGCACGTTTATAACAATGGATAACGGATAACGGATAATGGATAACGAAGAAATAATTATCCATTATCCATTATCCATTATCCGTTAACTACCAAAATGCTTTTAGCAAGAGTTCTCGGAAATGTTGTCGCAACGCAGAAAAATCAGCGCTACGAAGGTACGCGGATCATGCTCTGCCGCCAGATCACGCCGGACGGCGCGGATATGGATTACACGTGTCTCGCGCTCGATTCGGTATCGGCGGGCGAAGGCGACCTTGTTTTGATCGTTCAGGAAGGTTTGTCGGCATCGACCGCCGCAACCGGAAAAGCTGGCGCGGCGATCGATTCGGCGATTGTCGGCGTCGTCGATTATATCGATCTACTGGCGGACGAAAAATAATTTCAGATTATAGATTACAGATTTAAGATTGTGGAAAACGCCAACACTCAAAAATTAGCTAAACAAATCGCGGAGCTTTTGCAAAATAATCAAAAGGGAAGCGACGACGATTTTCTGCGTTCAAGCCTCGAAAGAATAAACGCAAGATTAGATAAAATCGAATCGCAACTTTCTTTCCAAAATCCCAAATCCGAAATCCCAAATCCCAAATCATTTCACGTCAGTCAGGAAAAATTCAAAGCTTTGGAAGAACTTGCCGACGAAATAATCGCCAATTTAGAAAATGAAAAAGCCTGCCCGTATGAACCGACGGGCAAGCCTTGCGATCATTGCGCGATGTGCAGTTCGCGCGGATTTTAGATTATTTCGCTGTATTTGTCGCCGTATTTGTGACCGGTGCAGTTGCCGGTTGATTACGCCGGATCGAGTTTGGATCAGGCACCGTCGGCGCGTTTTGTGTTCCTTCCTGCGCCTTGAAATACGGCTCTTCCTTAAAACCCATCAAACTTGCGGTTAAAACTGCCGGAAATGAATTACGGGTCGTATTATAATCCGTCACTATTTTATTATAATCCTCACGTTTGGTCGCGATACGATTTTCCGTTCCGGCAAGTTCGTCTTGCGCTTTCATAAAAAGTTCGTTTGATTTTAGTTCGGGATAATTTTCCTGCAAACTCAGAAGCCGCCCGATTGTGCCGCCGAAACTATTTGAGGCATCAATCACGGCTTGCCGCTGTTCAGGAGTTTTTTCATTGGCAGGCGCTGCCGCCGTGGCGTTTAACAGACGCGAACGAGCTTCGGCAATTTGCCCGAAAACTTCTTGTTCTTGAATAGCTGAGGTTTGCGCTATTTTGATAATATTCGGAATTAAATCGGCACGCCGCTGAAGTTGACTTTCAACATCCGCCCAACCTCCTTTGACCTTTTGTTGTTTCGCCGTTAAATCGTTGTAACTGCAGCCTGACAAACCGAACGCGAAAAACAACCCGATCGTCAATAAAATTGCTCTTTTCATATCTTTTCTCCTTATTCTAAAACCTGATTATAACAAATTACGATCTTTTTAACGCATCGACCGCCGCGATGACGGTTTCAATTTGTTCCATATATTCCGCAAAAAGCTCGTTTGCCGAAACTTCCGTCAGCTTTTCGGCAAAATTGTTTTCCCGAATATTAAAGATCTTCTCAAACGGTTTACCGTCCAGTATTAAAGTCTGCGCCGTGAGCGCGACGATCTGGTGCTTGGTAACGGGCGGTTCGATGGCGTGAAGCAGCAGCACGGCGCGAAAGAGCGACGCAAAACTCGCCAGACTTTCCGCCATCAAATGCTGTAATCCTTCGACCGAAACAGATGCCGGAATATAGGCGCGGCGCAGACGGATCAATTTGCTGCGGAGTTCATATTCGGTTTGATGACGCAAAAATTCGTCGGAAATTTCGAGATTTGCCAAAACGTCCGCGCCGTATAAAACCTTGCGGGCGCGTTCCATATTGTGAAATTCGATCGGAAAAACGTCCGACGCGGTTTGCAGTTCGTCAACCGTAAAATAGACCGGCACGTGATAGCCGAGCCGCGTCCATTCGCGCAAAACGGCGTGTGCATTGCGCAGATCCTTCGGCGTAATGCGGCGCAGCGCGATCAATAAATTATAATCCGATGCCTGCGGAATGAAATCGCCCGCCGCCGCCGAACCGTAAAGGATAACGCTCGCCAAGTTTTTGCCGTGCGCCATTTTCAGATCATCCAAAAACGCGTCAAATTGATTGTTCATCTTAAAAGTCCAAAGTAAAATCGCAAAATCCGCAATCAAAAATCCAAAATCGAATTACCAGCTGCCGCCCGCGCCGCCGCCGCCGAAGTCTCCGCCGCCGCCAAATCCGCCCCAATCGCTTCCGCCTGACGACGAACCGCCGCCGCCCCAACTGCTTGACGAACCGCCCGAACTGCCGCCGCTGCCTGCGATGATCGAGCCGATGATCCACGGCAACGCGCCGCCGCCAAATCCGCCACCGCCGCCGCCCCAACGGTTCCGATCATTTTTATTTCCGCCCGAACGGCTGAAAATAATTATCATCAAAACGATCAAAACAACCAGACAACAGACCGTTTTTGAGATCGAACCAGCATTCGAATTCTTGTCGGTTGTCGGTTCGGTTTGCCCGGTCTTCGGAATTTCCGTGCCGCTGCGGCGGGCATCGATCGTTTTGATATAAGCGTCGATCGTGTCGGAAATTCCTTTTGCGTAATTCCCTTGTTTAAAAGCCGGAACGAGATATTGACGCTGCAATTGTCCGGCGAGCCCGTCCGGCAATTCGTCTTCGAGATCGCGGCTGACCTGCGTTTGATATTTGCGGTCGTCGATCGCCACGAAAAGCAGCGCGCTCGGATTATCGTCGTATTTCGAGCCGATCTTCCAGCCGCGCGCAACCGCCAGCGAATATTCGAAGATCGGGCGGTCGCCGGTTGTTTTAACGGTCGCGACCGCCAAAACGACCGGCGGATTCGTCCGCGCTTTGAAATCTTTTATTTTTTGATTGAGCTGCTGCTCGACGGCGTCGTCAATGACATTTGCAAAATCATTGATCGGCTGACCGTTATTGGCGATCGGCGCGGTATTGATCGAAAACGGCGTTTCGCTTTGCGGAAAAATATTTGTCCAGCAAAGCAGCAGTAAGATCAATCCCAAATTGATTTGTAATAATTGACGAAAAATTTTCATCTCTATAAACATTTTGCCAGTTTGGAAACAAATACGAAAGTGTATTTATCAGGTTCTAATTTTCCAAACCTGCGTGAAGGGCAAAATGAAGGGCAAAAAAGAGCGCGACTCCGGCAAAAACCGAGAGCGAGACGAGCGGACGTTTGCCGCCGTGGTGATTGACCTCAGGGATCAGATCGCTTGCTGCGACATAGAGCGTCACGCCGCTTGCCAAAGGCAATGCATAAGCGACCGTAAATCCGACCGTCGGACCAATTAAATAAAAAAGCAGCACGCCGATCAGCGTCATCAATCCGAGCAGCGAAGTGCCGACGAGAACTTCCCGAAAACCTTTTCCCGCCGCTAAGATCATCGAGGCAATCGTAAAACCTTCGGGAAATTTATGAAGCAAGATCGCGAGAAAAACCAGAATGCCGACCTTGAAATCGACCTGCGCGGCGGCGGCGATCGAAACGCCGTCGAAAAATGTATGGATCAAAAGCCCGCCGACCGCCGTGTAAACCGATTTTGTCGAGATCAGATGGTCGGAATGAACTTCTTCGCCGAGATGAAAATGCGGCGCGATCGTATGCTCGAAAAACTGCGTCAGAAGATAACCGACAAGCAGGAGGATCATCGGATAGATCAGCGTTTCAGCGGTGTAAGAATTTTCCTTTTTTTGCCAGAGTTCGACAACTTCGGGCAAAATATCGACAAACACGACGCTCAACATAAAACCCGCGCCGAGTGCCAAAATATAGGTCAGAAATTTTTTTAATTTTTTATGAATGCCGGGCGGGAAAAGAATTAATCCGCCAAGCACGTTTGCCGATGCCGCGAGGATTCCAAAAATGAGAAGTTGTATAAAAGACGCGCCCATACGTTTGCTGCAAACTCTTAACTTTAAACTAATTATGCGGGAAAGAAAAATAAGGCTGATTAGCTAAAAAGTTTTCCACAGTTTAACTTTAGGAATTAAACACTTGATTAATACAAACTTTTTACAAAAATGTCTTGACAGATGGTAAAAAAACGTCGTAATATGCTTGCAAGTAGTTGAAAATGCCCCAAACAAAGTTTTCAGGTGAAAAAGGTTTTCCACAAGTAGAGTGTTTAACGGTTTAAGCACTTTGTCACTAGAAAAAATCAGATTGATAAGGCGCGGAATTTTTTATAAATAAAAAGACGGTTAAATAAAAAATCAAAATTGCCCGCGTTACTTCAGAGATAATTTAGCATAGTTGATGCGAGGTTTGACAAGCGACCGAACCATCTTTTTGTGTCTTCAAAACGAGATATCGCTCTTTGAATATGCCGCCGAAACAAGTCGAAAATCTACATAAATCGGTTCTTTTAGGTGAAAGCGTTGAAATGCTCGATCCGCAAGCCGACGAGGTCTTTGTTGACGCCACGCTCGGGTTAGGCGGGCATACCGAAGCGATTCTCGGATGTGCCGACAACGTTCGGGTGATCGGGATCGACCAAGACCCGGAGGCGATCAGATTTGCCGAGAAAAGACTTGAAAAATTTGGTGAAAAAGTGCAAATATTTCACGCCAATTTTGCGGCGATCAAGACGGTTTTGCAGGCTGCGAAAATTGAAAAAGTGAACGGTATTTTGGCGGATTTGGGTGTTTCGTCGTTGCAGTTTGACAGCGGAATGCGCGGCTTTAGTTTTCGTTTCGAGGCGCCGCTCGATATGCGGATGAACGCCGATTCGACGGACGAAACCGCCGCCGAATTGCTTGAAAGACTTTCGGAAACGGAAATTGCCGATTTGATCTTCAAATACGGCGAAGAAAGATTTTCCCGCCGGATCGCGCGGCGCATCGTCTGGAAAAGAGAGCTCGGTGAAGCGGTCAAAACGACCAAAGAGCTCGCCGAAACGGTTGAAAAAGCGATCGGACGCGAAAAGTCGAAAGACAAAATACATCCGGCGACGCGGACTTTTCAGGCTTTGCGAATCGCCGTCAATCGTGAAATTGAAATTTTAGAACAGTTTATCCGGGACGCCGTGGATGTTTTGAAAACAGATGGAAAGTTGGCGATCATCACGTTTCACTCGCTGGAAGACCGCCTTGTCAAACAAACTTTCCTAAAACTTGCCGGAAAATGCTCATGCCCGCCGCGCCTGCCCCTGTGCATTTGCGGAGCAGAAAAGAAGATTGAAATTTTAACGCGCAAGCCGATTGCGCCGGGCGAAATTGAAATTGAAGAAAATCCTCGCGCCCGCAGTGCCAAACTTCGTGTTTGTCAAAAACTTTAGTTATTTGGAGAAAAGTAACGTGAAAAAGAGAAACCTGCCGAAAAATTCGAATCGCGAAAAGATTCGTCGTGAAAAAGACCCGATTCCGTGGCGTTATTGTCTGATGACACTCGTTTGCGGCGTATTTCTGGTCGGCGGATTTTTTCTGGCGGCGCGGTCGCATTTTTCGTCGATCGATTTCGGGATAAAAAATTCGGGTTTGAAAAAACAGATCGATAATCTCGAATCCGAAAAACGCCGCCTGACAATATTAAAGGAAATCGCGCTTTCGCCCGCCGAACTCAGAAAAGCCGCGAAAAAACTCGGCTTGACGGAAATGACCGCGAACAGTTTTGAAACCGTCCCGACGAGCGCCGCGAAGGCGGAAAAAGCGTCAATGACGAAAACTTCGGATGATCAGCCGAAACAGCCGCCAGCGGCGGAAAAATCGTCTGACACAAAAAACGTTGAAAAAAACGGTAAAGACGGCGTTCAGAAAGATAAATCGTCAACCGTTAAAAAAGAGGTCAGAGAAAAATCTTTGACACAGATCGCCAAAAAGTAAATTTATTGTTCACCGACCGAGAACCGGCAGATTTTAAGGTCACCGGCTCCAATACATAAAATGTCCAAAAGCGCCAAGAAAAAAACAACAAAGAATCCGATGCAGACCGCCTTTACGCGGTTTATGCTGATTGTCGCTTTTTTTGTTCTCTGGATCGGCGGCATCGGCGTCCGGCTCGTTCATTTGCAGATCAATCAGCACACCGCCCTGCGCGATAAAGCCCTCAATCAGCGCCGCGACACC
>JBBQOA010000006.1:0-20503 GCA_038330465.1 Pyrinomonadales bacterium | reverse complement strand
GGCATCGGAAATATTCCGGGCGCGGTGCTCGGCGGACTTCTGATCGGCGCGGCGGAAACGCTCGTCGTCGGCTATGGAAACTATGTCGGCATTCCCTCGACTTACCGCGATGCCGTCGCCTTCGCGATCTTGATTTTGGTTCTTTTGATTCGTCCGGCTGGTCTTTTGGGATCGAATGTACAGGAAAAAGTGTAACGATTTCGGATTTCGGATTTCGGATTTCAGGTTCAATTTCTGAAAACCCCAAATTCCAAATTCCAAATCCCCAATATTTATGAATTGGATTAAATCAATAATTGTCGGCATCGGTTTCATCGCGTTTTTCTATGTGATAAACGCGGCGATGTCTTCAACAGGGATTTTCGGGATCGGGATTGACGATTATCAATCGCGGATGCTGGTCTTTATCGCGATCAACGTGATTTTGGCGACCTCGCTCAACCTGATCAACGGTTTTACGGGACAATTTTCGATCGGACACGCCGGATTTATGGCGGTCGGCGCGTATTCTTCGGCGTATTTCACCGTCACTTACGGCAAAGCGATCGAAGCCTCGCTCGGAGTTTTGGGCGAAACGCTCTCTTCAAGCGTCGTTTTGCTGATCGCGATCCTGATCGGCGCACTCGTCGCGGCGGTTGCCGGTTTAATCGTCGGCATTCCCTCATTAAGATTAAAGGGCGATTATCTCGCGATCGTGACGCTCGGATTCGCCGAAATCATCCGGATCGTGATCTTGAATATCGACGCGGTCGGCGGCGCGACCGGCTATCAGGTGGCGGGCTACGCAAACTTTTTGTGGATCGGAGTTTTTGCCGTCATCACGGTCGTCGTCATACACAATATCGTCAAATCGGATACCGGACGCGCGCTTATTTCGATTCGCGAAGACGAGCTTGCGGCGGAAGCGATGGGCGTCAACGTGACGCGCTACAAAGTGACGTCGTTCGTTATCGGTTCGGCTTTCGCCGGTGTCGCCGGCGTTTTGTTCGCGCATTACAACAAATTTCTTTCGACGAACGATTTCCAGTTCATTAAATCTTTCGAGATCATCATTATGATCGTGATCGGCGGGATGGGTTCGATGACGGGCGCGATCCTCGGCGCGATCATCGTCACGCTTTTGCCCGAACTTTTAAGACTTTTACCGGCGGTGCAGGTCGGCAACACGACGTTTCAATTCGCTGACTTGCGGCTCGTTATTTTCGCGCTGATCTTGATCTTAACGATGATTTTACGCCCGCAAGGAATTTTGGGCACGAACGAATTCGGTTTGAGCTGGCTCCGGCGCGCGCGGACAAAACCCGAAGGAACGGAAGCGAAAGGCGGAACGGAAGGCGTGCCGATCACGGAAGACCGCGAGGCAAAAAGAATGCAGGACGGCGAAGAAGATTAAGAATATTTTCAGCCGCGGATCAACGCGGATTTCGCGGATAAAAACTGAGATTTTCAATAGAATCTAAAATAAATCGGCGAATTCCGCGTTGATCCGCGGCAAAAATAAAAGAATTACGAGAATGAACAACGGAAATTATATATTACAAACCGAAAAAGCGGTCATCAAATTCGGTGGTCTAACGGCGGTCAAAGACCTCGATATGCAGGTCGGGCAGGGCGAGATCTACGGATTGATCGGACCGAACGGCGCGGGCAAAACGACGGTTTTTAATCTTTTGACGGGCGTTTACGAACCGACTTCGGGCGACATCAGCATTACCGGAAAGCGCATCAATGGTCTGCGCCCGTATCAGATCTCGCGGCTCGGCGTTTCGCGGACGTTTCAGAACATTCGGCTTTTTCCTTCGATGTCGGTGCTCGAAAATGTCATCACGGCTTGTCATCGCCACGCCAAACAGTCCTTGCTCGACGGAGTTTTCCGTCTGCCGCGTTACTACAAGGACGAAGCCGAACATCGTAAATTCGCGATGGAATTGCTTGAGATCTTCGACCTCGCGCGATACAAAGACGAAGGCGGAACTTCGCTGCCCTACGGCAATCAACGCCGTTTAGAGATCGTTCGCGCACTCGCGACCCGCCCGCAATTGCTTTTACTCGACGAACCGGCGGCGGGAATGAATCCGTCGGAACAGGAAGATTTAACAAACTTGATCAAAGAAATTCGCGATAAATTCAACCTGACGATTGTGCTGGTCGAACATAATATGCGCGTCGTGATGGGCGTTTGCGACCGCATTCAGGTCATCGATTACGGCAAATCGATCGCGCTCGGTCTTCCCGCCGACATTAAAAACGACCCGAAGGTGATCGAGGCTTATTTGGGAGATTGATTTTTGATCTTTGATCTTTGCGGCTTTCTTTTCAAAGATTAAAGTTCAAAACCGGCTTTTCAAAGATCAAAGATCAAAGATCAAAAATCAAAGATCAAAAAGATTTATGCTTACTTTAGAAAACGTATCGGTCAATTACGGCGCCATCGAAGCCCTAACTGACATCAATTTACATGTAAATCAAGGCGAGGTCGTGACGTTGATCGGCGCGAACGGCGCCGGTAAAACGACGACGCTGCGGACGATCACGAGTTTGCTCGACCCGCGCATCGGGCGCGTGATGTTCGAGGGCACCCAGATCAGCGGCGTGCCTTCGCACAAACTCGTTTCGATGGGCATTGCGATGTCGCCCGAAGGTCGCGGCGTTTTCGCTAATTTATCGGTTCGCGAAAATCTCGAAATGGGTGCCTATATTCGCAATGACAAAAAAGGCATCGCCGACGATATGGAAAAAGGTTTTGTGATGTTTCCGCGTCTCAAAGAACGCGAACAGCAAAAAGCCGGCACGCTTTCGGGCGGCGAACAGCAGATGCTCGCGATGGCGCGCGCGCTGATGTCGCGTCCGCGTCTGCTGCTGCTTGACGAACCATCGCTCGGACTCGCGCCGATCATCGTCCACACGATTTTTGAAGCGATCGACAATATCCGCGCCGAAGGCACGACAATTTTGCTGGTCGAACAAAACGCCAACGCCGCACTCCATCATTCCGACCGCGCGTATGTACTCGAAACCGGCAGAATCGTGATGGAAGGCGATTCCAAACAGCTTGCCGCCGATCCGCGCGTCAAAGAAGCTTATTTGGGCGAATAAAAGTCTGCGAACAGTTTCCGTAATCAAAAAAAAAAGGAGCGCAAGTGAAAACTTACGCTCCTTTTTTTTGATCCATCAAACAGCAATTATTTCTGCGGGAATTGAAACGGCTGCTGCGGCAGCGGCGGAGTATCGTCTTTGGTTGATTCATCGATCTTGGCGACGATGTCGTCATAGATCTTGATCTCACCGTTTTGTTCCATCTTCTGGCGAACCGCCGCGAGATAGTCGGAGAAAACGCCGCCGCGTTTTTGCTGAAGCATCGTTTGCTGCAATTGATCGCGCTGTTTGGCAAATTCGTCCATATTCGCGTCTTCGCGTTTCGTCACGCCGACGACGACCCAATTATCGCCGATCTTGATCGGTGTTTTCGTCACTTCGCCCGCTTTCAAACCATACACCGCATCTTCGAGCTGTTCACTGGTCGAAGCCGAAGGTCCTTGTCCGAGCGGTGAGCCTAAGATAAAGCTCTTTTGATCCAGCGCTTTCAAACCTTTCGCCGTCGCCGCGCTGTTTAAATCACCGGCGGTTGCCGCGCCCGTCGCGATCTGTTTGGCGATGTCTTCGACCTGATTGCGCGCCTTTTCGATTTTGACGGTTTCGGTGATCTGCGCTTTAACTTCGTCAAATGTCGAGTCGCGCGGTTCTTTCTTTTCAACGAGCAGCGGAATCGCGAAACCGTTCTGGATCGGCGTTTTGTCGCCGACGTCGTTCGGGTTTTCGAGTTTCGAAATGCCTTCTTCAAACTGCGGCGAGATACCGATGTTTTCGACATTATCGCCGGGTTTGATATACGGCGTTTCGCGAATCATATCGGCAACGCTCATATTTGCCTGCGCCGCAAACTTCTGCGCGGTTGCCTGCACATCTTTCGTCTTTTTCAGATCATCGGAGACCTTTTGCGCGAGATCGGCAACGACCGCGTAAGCGCGGCGGTTGCGCAGGCTGACTTCCAATTCCTTTTTCGTATCCTCGAAGGTTTTCGGAATTTCTTTGCCGCGCCGGAAAATATAGTAATTGCTGCCGTCTTTGATCGGTTCGGTCACTTCGCCTTCCTTCATCGATAAAACACTTTGTGACGGCGGCAGGACAGCGTTCGGATTATTTTGCAGATTCGGATTTTCGCGCACTAAATTCGGAAGTTTTCCGCCGTTGGCTTTGCTGACCGGATCTTCGGAATAACCTCTGACGAGATCGGTAAAGGCTTGTTCAGAAATCGTCGCGCCGTCTTTTTTCGCTCTTTCGGCGATCTGCGTCGCTTTTGCCAAGATGTCCCCGTCCATTTCCGGCTTCGGAATACGGATAATGATCTGCTGGGCTTCGACGCCTTTCGATTTTTTGTCGGCGGGAATTTTATCGAATTCGGCTTTCAAATCTTCGTCCGAGAGCGGAATCTTTTCGCCGGCTTTTGAAGTATTGACAAAAATGTAGCGGATTTTTTTCTGCGGAACACTGATGTAATAGTTAGCTTTGTTCTTTTCGAAATAATCTTTCAGTTCGGCATCGGTCGGTTTGATGGTCTGCGCGAGTTCGGCAACATTGACGGAAACATAGTTAACGTCAAATTTCGTGTTCTTGCGCTGGTAATCTTTCAAAACATCTTCTTCGGCAACGGTCACACCCGCCGTCAGAAATGCTTCGAGCTTTTGTCCGCTGATCTGGTCGCGAACGGCTTGTTCATATGCGGCGATGCTTCCGGCTTGGCTGATCGCATTTTCCTCATATGTTTTTTGGTCAATGACCGTTCCGTCTTCGTTTTTCAGACTTTTACGAATTTCGGCGGCAACTTCCGCATCCGAAGCCCGCAGTCCGAGCCGATTGGCTTCAACGCGAATAATGCGCTGACCGATCAGAGAATTGATCAAATATTTTGACGGCAAACTTCCGGCGCGACCTTGTTTGAGCGCAACAATTTCGCCGGTCGTCACTTTTTCACTCCCGACTTTCGCGACTGTTTCGCCGCTGCCGACCAAACTTGCGGTCGGAGAATCACGGGAAACAACACTGGTAATGCCCCAGCCAACGAGACTGACGACCATCAAAATACCAAAAACCAAAAGCACAAAGTTTCTGGTTTTTTCCATTCGCTTGAAAAAATTTAACATTTCTTAATACCTTTACTAGAAGAATTGTAACTAAATTGTCTTGTTGGACAAACCGTGATTATAACAAGGTAAAAGGCAAAAGGTAAAAGGTAAAAGGTAAAAACTGCGGCTAAACACGCTAATTTTGACGACAATCAAATATTTTTTGAACAAATTCGCCGGATTGTTTTGCTTTTAACCCTTTATCATTTGCTTTTATCCTTTACTTTTTGGGATTTAACCATTACCTTTTTACTTTTTACCCTCGACCTTTTACCTTTTGTCTATGACGTATCCTTTTTGGGTTTGGATTTTTTTCTTTGCGGTGGTGTTGGCTGCCTTAGCGATTGATCTCGGCATTGCCAACCGCAAATCACACGCGCCGACGCGCCGCGAGACTTTGGCGTGGAGCGTGGTCTGGATTTCGCTCGCGCTTCTCTTTAACGCCTTTATTTACTGGCAGTTCGGCGGTTTCAAAGCAAAAGAATTTCTGACCGGATATATTATCGAGCTGTCGCTTTCGGTCGATAATCTGTTTGTCTTTCTGCTCATCTTCAATTACTTCAAAGTCCCGAAGAAATACCAGCATCGCGCATTGTTTTGGGGTATTTTTATGGCGTTGGTTCTGCGGATGATAATGATCTTCGCGGGCGCGGAACTGGTCGAGCAATTCAATTGGATTCTTTATTTCTTCGGCGCGTTTCTGGTTTATACGGGAATCAAGATGTTCGGCGAAGACGAGGAATTCAATCCCGAAGAAAGCGCGATCGTCAGATTCACGATGCGTTTTATTCGGATTTCCAAGCATTACGACGGCGAAAAGTTTTTTGTTATCAGTGAAACCGGAAAACGCACCGGAACGCTTCTCTTATTGGTCTTGATCGTCATCAATGTCGCTGATTTGGTGTTCGCGGTTGATTCGATTCCGGCAATTTTCGGGATCACGACCGATAAATTCATCGTTTACACTTCAAATATCTTTGCAATCCTCGGTTTACGGACATTCTTCTTTCTGCTTCTCGATATGGCGGAGAAATTCCACTTTCTTAAATACGGCTTGGCATTCGTGTTAAGTTTTATCGGTGCTAAAATGCTCTTGCCACTTTTGGCACAAGGCTTGATAATGGTAGTTGGCGGCGAAACGGGTTTCGCCCATTTCCTGCAAAGCTATTTGCATCACGAATATGAACAGACGGTTATTAACCTATCGCTGGGAACTGTCATCGGCGCAATTATGGTTTCGATAATATTGTCGCTGATTTTTCCGCGCCACGCGGAAACGGAGAAAAATTAAGGATTCGCACTGAATCCGAATTCAGATGGAACCGAAGTATCGCAAATTTTACGTCGATTGGTGGAACATCAAACGAAGCACGATTTACCGGATCGTGGCGATAATTGTTATTTTCGGACTTCTCGGATACGGCGGCTGGTGGATCTTGAAAAACAATTGGCTGGTTGCCAATCCCGATATCACCGAGGCGCCGAAAGACGCGGCACGGGTCATTTCATTTGAAGGCGATGTGCGGATCATCCGCGCGGCGACGCGCGAAACGATCCTGATCACGCGTCCGACCTTTGTGGCGGCGGGCGATACGATTCAGACGCAAGCCGACGGACGCGCCAAAGTTCAGATGATCGACGGCTCAGTGCTTTCGATCCGCGCCAATTCGACGGTCGTCATCCGCGACAGCAATTCACTTTTCGGCGGACCGAACGTCCGCGTCACGCTCGACGACGGACAGATTAACGTCAAAACCGAAGAACAGCCCGAAAATACGCAGAACATCGTCGAAGTCCGCGAATCGGAAAACAAGGTCAATCCGCAGACGGACGCAAGCTTCGGCATCAATCAGCAATCGGGCGGTGGCGAGATCCGGATCAGCCGCGGCAGCGTCGAAACGACCGTCGGCGGCGAGAAAACCGTCGTTAAAGAAAATGAATTTGCCGCGCTCGATAACGGCAAGCTCGCCAACAAGGAAAAACTGATCGCGCCGCCGGTTCATAATTCGCCGTCGTCAAACGAACAGATCGTCGGTTCACTGAGCGGCGCGGCGGACATTATTTTCCGTTGGCAGAGTCCCGACGTCAATTTGGCTTTGACCTATTCGCTGCAGGTTGCCAAAATCCCGTCTTTCGGAGCCGATTCGATGGTTATCGACCGGCAGGGCTTGGGAAGTCCGAATCTCTCGCTCGGCGGTTTGTTGCCCGGGACGTATTACTGGCGCGTGCAGGCGAGTTCGAGTTCAGGACAGACGAGCAATTGGAGCGAGCAGTGGAAATTCTCGATCATCAAACGCGAAGGTATTAATGCGCTCGGCGCGAGCAATTGGCAGGTTGAAAATCTCGGCGGAAGAATTTACCGGATCAGCGCTAAAACGCAGTCCGGCGCGACCGTCCGCGCGCTCGGCAAATCGACCTTTGCAATCGGCGACGGCTCGTTTTTATTACAAATAAGTTCGCCGGCAGCCCAGGCGACGGTCGAGATCAGCGACGACAAGGGCAACCGCAGCAGTTTTGTCCTGAATCTGAGCAACGGAAAGGTTGTTAAGCAATTTTAAAAGATTTTTGGTTTTTGGTTTTTGGTTTTTAATCTTGAGTAGTTGATGATTTTTATGAATAAAAGCCGAAAGCCGAAAACCAAAAACCAAGAGTCAAAAACTATTAGCGCAAACCACACACATTCGCATTCACACGGTCATCGCGGCGCGGGCAGCATCAATAAACTAAAACTCGCGCTCGGTTTGACGGCGGTCTATATGTTTGCCGAAGCGATCGGCGGCTGGCTGACCAATTCGCTGGCACTGCTCGCCGACGCCGGACATATGCTGACGGACGTTGCCGCGCTCTCTTTGACGCTGGCGGCGATCTGGTTCGCGGCGCGTCCGGCAACGGCGAAAAAGACTTTCGGTTATTATCGTTTGGAGATCCTTGCCGCCTTTGACAACGGAATCGCGCTCGTCCTAAACTCGCTCTGGGTGATCTATGAAGCCTACGAACGCTGGCAGACCGCGCCCGAGATCAAGGGCACGGCGCTGACGATCATCGCGGTCGGCGGTCTGCTGATCAACATCATCTGCGCGGGGCTTCTGCACGGCGATCATACGCACGATCTGAATATGCGCAGCGCGTGGCTGCACGTGATCGGCGACGCGCTCGGTTCGGTGACGGCGATCGCGGCGGGCGTGCTGATCGTTTCGTTCGGCTGGGTCTGGGCAGACGCCGTTTCGAGCGTGCTTATCAGTCTGATCATCATTGCCGGCGCATGGAATCTGATCAGGGAATCGGTCAACGTTTTGCTCGAAGGCACGCCCGCGCATATCAACTTAAAAGCCGTCGAGGAAACGATTCGCGCAACGGAAAATGTCGAAGATGTTCACGATCTGCATATTTGGACGATCACTTCGGGAATGGAAGCCCTCAGCGTTCACATCATTCACGCCGAAACGGTTTTGCCGAAAGAGCTGCTGCAAACCGTCCGCACACGGCTTCACGACGAATTCGGCATTGACCATCTGACGATCCAGATGGAAACGCTCGAAAAAGAACAAATAGAAGCGCATCCGTGTTTTTCGGGCGCGAATTGTTTCGATTCGGAAGTTAAGATCAGATCGTCGCAAAATTAAAGTCGCCGAATTAAAGATAAAGTTGACTGACGCGAACGAGCAATTTACAGCACTCACACAAAATTACATAATTCAATTACTTGATTCAGTAATAGATGCTTATGCCGAACATTGAACTCCGCTACGGAAAAAACCGCATTCCATTTGAATATGACGAAGATCGATTCGAGGTTTTGGGTTTTGAGCATCAAAACGCGCCGCTGACCGACGCCGAGATCGGCGCCCGGATCGATGATCCGATCGATTCCAAACTGCTTGAAGAAATTATCGGCGAAGGCGAAAGCGTCCTGATCGTTGTGCCGGACGCGACGCGCCGGACGGCTTGCGCCTCGATCGTCAATCTTTTGGTTCGCCGCCTGATCGCGAACGGCACGCTGCCTTTTGAGATAAGCATCATTTTTGCAACGGGCATTCACCGCAAAGTTTCGGACGACGAGAAACGCGAGCTGCTGACACCGTTTATCTTTCAAAGGATCAAAACGCTCGACCACACGGCGAAAGATCTGATGCAGATTGCGGGACTCGCCTCAAACCAATTCGTCAGCTTCGGCGAGATCGGCGGCGCGCCGATCGAACTCAGCCGCGTTTTGACCGACCACGACCACGTCATTATCGTTGGCGGCATCACGTTTCATTATTTTGCGGGATTTACCGGCGGACGAAAATTGATCTGTCCCGGACTTGCTTCCGCGCAAACGATTTCCGCTACGCACGCGCTTGCCTTTGATTTCAAATCAAAAACAAGACAATCCGGTGTCGGTCCCGGACTGCTCGATGGAAACGCCGTTCACGAAGCGTTTATGGAAGTCGTCAAAAAAATAAATCCGTCTTTTTCGATCAATACGATTACCAACGACAAAGGCGAAGCGGTCGAATTATTCTGCGGCGATTGGATCGAGGCGCATCGCGCGGGCTGTGAATTTTACGCCGCCGACCACAGCATCGAAATCACCGAAAAACGCGATCTGGTAATCGCCTCGTGCGGCGGCGCACCGTTCGATCTGAATATGATCCAAGCCCAAAAAGCGGTCGAAATGGCGGCGCTCGCCTGCAATGACGGCGGCACGATCATATTCTTAGCCGAATGCGCCGACGGACTCGGACGAAGCGATTTTCTGAACTGGTTCGAAGCCGCAAACGCCGCCGCATTAGCCGAAAACTTATGCGCGGGTTATCAGGTCAACGGACAAACCGCGTGGTCGTTGCTCCGCAAAGCCGAACGATTCAACATTCAAATCATTACCGCTTTACCCGAAAACGAAACGCACCAAATGCGCCTTCATAAGGCACATTCTTTAGAAGAAATTTTGGTTGGTTTTGATAAAAGCGCGAAAGGTTATATCTTGCCTTTCGGCGCGAAGTTTTTGATTAAGAGTTAACGACCTGGCTCAATCGTTGTATTGCGGTTGTAGAACCGAAATTGCATAATGCTCTGCAAAACATCGAAATCTTTCGTCTTCCACAATAATGTATTGTGCCTTACATGAAGCTTGAAGATAATTAGTGACCTCCAGTTCGCCATGAAAATCGTTGCGTAACAGCTTGCGTCTCAAAGTAGAATTTCCAGCAGGACCATTGAAGTGATTACTATACAAACGACGGCGAAGATTATTGGATTTTCCCACATACATCAAGCCTGGTTCTTGTTTTGAAAAGTCACAAATGCGGTAGATACCACCTTCATTTGGAAGGTTGAGGTGCATTAAGTTATCAAAACACAACCATTCACTCGCCAATAATTCAGCAATAAAAGTATCTAACTCGGATTTAGAATACTCTGGAAACATAGGCTGGATTTTTCGGGCTATGCCCGCCGGTGTGCGGAAAGGCTGTGCCTTTCCGAAAAACTTTTCAATGTGCATTGAGGCTGCGCCTCAATGCCAGCGGCAGAGCCGCAAGATATTTTTCAATAACAATCGGAAAGGCACAGCCTTTCCGCACATCAAACGGCACAGCCGCAATTTTGCGTAACATCAGTTACTAACTTTTCTTCACTTCAAAAGTCCGCGCGATCGAATCGGTTTGGTTGCGGATGGTGATGAGTTTTTCCTTTAAGCCCGTAAAGCGCAGGACATAAACGGTCGTTGCGTTGTATTTGAGAAAATAAAATCTGCCGCTCATATTTCTGCCCGAACGGACGAATTCAAAGTTAAAGACCGTGCCTTTCAGATAGCCTGCGAAATTTTCTTGCTTGCCCGCGACGTAGCCTTGCAGAAATTTCAGCTTTTCTTCTTCACCGGCGATCACATCGGACATCAGATCATCGGCTTTGACGCTCAGTTTGCGGACTTCGAGATAACCGCCCGAGCGGTCGCCGTAAGTGTATTCGACATTCGGACTCGTCGTCGAGGGTTTGGCGGTCATTTTCCAGGTCGCGTTCGGCACATCGAAAGTATATTCAACATTGGCGTCGCTGAAAGTTTCGGTTTGCGCAAATGCGCTAAACACTAAAAACAGACCAAGAACAGCAGAAAACAGAATTGAAAACTTATTTAACTTCATCATTTTTCTTTCCTTTGGGTAAAACCTATTTGTAATTATAACTGATTTTCAGGCAAACTTCGATTTTTAGATGTTTTTTCGGTCGATGTTAGTTGTCCGAATCGGCGTTCATCTCAAAAACAACGACCGCCAAATCAACAAACCGCTGCAATTATTTTTTCGCCCTTTTCAAAACTCTGAACGTCTAAGTTAACAGACAACTTTTTCGCCGCGGGCGAAGCAATTATAAATTTTGAGGTTTTAAAAGAGATGAAAAGAAATTACTCGTTGATTCATAAAATTACGGCATTGTTGATGGTTCTGGCAATGTGCGCTCCGATCTTCGCGTTCGGCGGCAACGGTTTGGACAAAAAAGGTAAAGCATTGACCGAAGAACAAAAGATCATGCACGTTCTCAACCGGCTCGGCTTCGGCGCGCGTCCGGGCGATGTCGAACGCGTCAAGGCGATCGGCTTGAACAAATACATCGAACAACAGCTCAATCCCGATTCGATCAGCGATCCGGTCGCCGATATGAAAGTGAAAAACCTTGATGTTTTCAATATGACGACCGCCGAAGTTTTCGCCAAATATCCGAATCCGGGCGCATTGCTTAAAATGCTCGAAGGCGGCAAAAAGAATCAGGCGCAGCAGAACAATCAAAACGCCGACCAGCAAATGACTGACAAAGACCGGCAGGAACGGCAGGCGAAACTGCGCGATTATTATAAAGAATATGATCTGCGTCCCGCCAATCAATTGCTTCCGCAGATCACCGCCAACCGCGTCCTGCGCGCCGTCTATTCGGAAAAACAGTTGCAGGAAGTGATGGTCGATTTCTGGCAGAATCATTTCAACGTCTATGCGGGAAAATCCGCCGTCCGCTGGTATATCCCGAGTTATGAACGCGACGTGCTCCGTAAAAACGCGCTCGGAAACTTCAAAGACCTGCTGATCGGCACCGCGCAGCATCCGGCGATGCTCTTTTTTCTCGATAATTTCGAAAGCATCTCGCCGAACGCGCAGAACAATAACGGCAACAAACGTTTGCAGCAAATGTTGCAGAACGGACAATTAACGCCGCAGATGCGCGAACGAATCAAACAAAATCAGGGCATCACCGACGCCCAACTCGACCAGCGTTTGAAGCAGATGCAGAATCAGCAGAAACAAAAACGCGGCATCAACGAAAATTACGCGCGCGAATTGATGGAGCTGCATACATTGGGTGTTGACGGCGGTTATACGCAAGCCGACATCATCGAAGTCGCCAAATGCTTTACGGGCTGGACAATCGCCGATCCGCGCGGTTACCGCAAAGTCGCTGCCAATGAGATCAAAGGCACGGAAAACAAACAGTTGAACCGTCTGCAAAAAATGGCGGGCGTTCCCGACGATATCGAATCGGGCGAATTTTACTTTAATAAAAACTGGCACGAAGGCGGCACGAAAACATTTCTCGGACAAAAGATCGACGAAGGCGGAATCAAAGACGGCTTGAAGGTCATCGACATTCTCGTCAGCCAACCGGCGACCGCGCGCTTTATCGCTAAAAAACTCGCCGTTAAATTCGTCAGCGACAATCCGAGCGAAGATTTAGTAAATCACGTTGCAAAAGCCTTTCAAGATTCAAAAGGTGACATCAAAACAACTTTGCGGGCACTCTTTACCGACAAGGAATTTTACGCGTCGGAAAATTACCGCGCGAAGATCAAAACGCCGTTCGAGCTTGCCGTCAGCGCGATCAGAACGATCGGCGCGGACACGACTTCGAGTCCGGCGATCCTCGCAATGCTCAACAAATTGGGCGAAGTTCCCTACGGCTATCAGGCGCCGACCGGATACCCGGACACGGCGGAAGATTGGGTCAACGCGGGCGCGCTGCTCGAAAGATTGAATTTTGCGGTCGCGCTTGCTTCGAATCAAATTCCGGGAACGAAAACGGATTTGAAGATTTTCGAAGGCAAAGACAAAGCGGCGATTCTTGATAAAACGATCGCGGTCGTGCTCGACAACGACATTTCGCCGACGACGCGGGCGACGCTTTTAAAACAGATCGAACAGCCTTTGCCGGACGTCAAATCGCCCGACGAGGTCAATGATGATCTGGAAGTCACCAATATGCGCGCCGGGCAAGGCAACCGGATGAACCGTCAAGCGCGTTTGCTCGCGCCGAGCGGCAACCCGGAAGTTTTTAAGATCGTCAGTCTGGTTCTCGGGACGCCCGAATTTCAGCGTCAGTAAGATAAGATCACCCCCGAAAAAAACACGAAATAACGCGAAAAATCAAAAAATTGTTCGTGAAGTTTCGTGTTTTTTTGACTCGAGAAATATATGAAATACGCAATTATTCTTTTAACTTTATTTTTTTCTTTCGGCTCTGCGGTTCGAGCGCAAAACGCTAAGACATTGACCGAAGCCGAACGCTTCCGGCTCGCGGCGGAATATTCTGCCGCCAATCGCGGCGTCTCGGTTTTGGTGATGAAGGGCGATCGGGTAGTCTTTGAAGATTATGAGAATGGACACACCGCCGATCAAGCGTGGTTTCTCGCAAGCGGCACGAAATCTTTTTCGGGCGTGATGCTCGCGGCGGCGATCGAGGATAAACTCGTCAAAAACTTTGACGAAAAGATTTCCGAGACGATCACCGAATGGAAAAACGATCAGCAAAAATCCGGCATTACGCTCCGCCAATTGCTTTCTTTAACAAGCGGAATTTCTGCCGGACAGATCGGTCGCGTACCGGATTATAAGGACGCGATCAATTTGCCCGTCCGATTCGAAGCCGGCACGCGCTTTGAATACGGTCCTGTTCCCTTTCAGATCTTCGGCGAAGTGATGCGGCGCAAGCTCGCGCCGAAAAAAGAAACGGTGATGGATTATCTGAAACGCCGTATTTTGACGCCGATCGGTTTGAAGGTCGCTTTCTGGCGAATGTCGGACGGCAATCCATTATTACCGCAGGGCGCGAATTTAACGGCGCGCGAATGGGTTAAATTCGGACTTTTTCTTAAAAACGGCGGCAAATGCAGCGGCAAACAAATCGTCGCCAAGAAACTGCTTGACGAGCTCGTCATCGGCTCAAAGGCGAATCCGGCTTACGGCATCACGTTCTGGCTCAACTACGAAGGCAAAAGCCCGACCGGAATGCCGACCGCAATGCGCGTCGAAACCAATAACGGTGAAGCGGTCAAAGATCTCTATATGGCGGCAGGCGCGGGCAATCAGCGGCTTTACATCATTCCGTCAAAAGACCTCGTGATCGTCCGGCAAGCCAGTTTCGGGCAATTTGACGACCGCCAGTTTCTGGGCAGACTGCTCTTCGGGAAAACTGAATAAAATGGATAATAAATAATGGATAATTTATTGCTCTTTAGTAATTATCCATTTTCCATTTTCCATTTTCCATTTTCCATTTTCCATTATTTCTCGCCTTCGTAAATGTCTTTCTTGGAAAATCCTTTTTTGACGACCTTTCGGAGCGCGGTTCGCAAACCGCTGTCAACCGAGGTCACGAGGCGGCGGATCGTTTGTTCGGGACGCGCTTTGAAATAGGTGACGTGCGCGGTTTCATAACCGTTCGGCGAATGCGGTGAGAAATAATAATTTGAAACGCAGCAGCGCGCGCCGTCAACTTTCACTTCATTGACCGAGTGATACGATTTATCGTTGGTCGCCATCAGCACGAGCCGATTAAAAAGGCTCGGAATTTCGATCGGCGTTGTGACCTGTTCGTCCCAGAGTTCGAGATTGCCGCCGTTTTCCGGATTCCAACCGGGCGTCACATAATAAAGCAAATTCAACACGCGGTAATTTTTCTGCTCAAAATCGTGCGAATTATCGAGGTGCGGATTCAGGAAATGCCCTTTTGCCATCGCGCTGATGCCGCCCGCATAAAGATGCGGATCGCCCTTCGGGTCTTCGATTCCGGTCAGCTCGGCAACCTTGTTGATAACTCTTTCGTCCTGAAACGCAAAGGTCGCATCTTCGATCAGCGAATCGAATTTTTCAAAAGATTTCGACGTGTATTTTTTCTCGCGAAAGCTGTCGAGCAGACGCATTTCCGAGGTCGGCGGAAATGATTCGTAAATTTTCCGCGCGACCGCTTCGGGAAAAAGATCATCGATCGCCGCGTAATGCGTTTTGATGCCTTTATCGGCGTGAAAATCAGCCTTGATCGCGTCAGCGTCTTTTTCCAATCGATCAAGAATTAATTCGACAAGTTCTTCTCGCATATCTTTTAATTTTTTCGGTAAACTCTTAAACTGATTTTAACTTACTTGCAACAAATTAGAAAATTTAGCAGACCAAATCAAATTCTTGCGCGTCTAAAAATGTAGCTGAGCAAGCATAAGTTTTTTATTCAAGAGGTAAGCAATTATGGACAGACGGTATTTTTTAAAGGCAAGCGGAATCACGCTCGCGAGCTTTGGTTTAATGGCGGCGGCTCCGCAATTTTTGCACCAGTTTGCCAACGCCCAGACATTGACGGATCGCAGCGGCAAAAAGAAAATTCTGATCACGATCTTTCAGCGCGGCGCGGTTGACGGGCTGAATATGGTCGTCCCCTACGGCGACAGCGAATATTACAATCTGCGCAGCAACATCGCCGTTCCGAAACCCGATAAAACCGACGGCGCAATCGATCTCGACGGTTATTTCGGGCTTCATCCGTCGCTCAAACCATTTGAAGCGCTTTGGAAAAATAAACAGCTCGCCGTTGTTCATTCGGCAGGTTCGCCCGATAATACGCGTTCGCATTTCGACGCGCAGGATTATATGGAATCGGGCACGCCGGGCAATAAAGGAACGCGCGACGGTTGGCTGAGCAGCGTGCTGCAAACTTCTACCGGCAAAAACGATTCGGCTTTCCGCGCCGTTTCGATGACACAGCAAACGCCGCGCTCTTTTCTCGGCAAATATCCGACGATCGCGATGAGCAATCTCGCCGATTTTTCGATCAAAGCGGGAATCTATACAAAATCGGTGCAGGGCGGATTTGAAGGCGTTTATCAGGACAACGCGAAAGACAGTTTGGGCGAAACCGGCAAAGAGACTTTTGAAGCCGTCAATTATTTGAAAAAGGCGAATCCTTCGCAATTCAAACCCGAAAACGGTGCCGCGTATCCGAATTCGCCGTTCGGACGCTCGCTGATGCAGATCGCCCAGCTGATCAAAGCCAACGTCGGTTTGGAAATCGCTTTTACCGATACGCCCGGACTTAATTGGGACACGCACGTCAATGAAGGCGGCGCGCGCGGTCAGCTTGCCAATCTATTGCGCGATTTCGGCGCGGGCATTACGGCACTCACCGTTGATCTCGGCAAACGAATGGATGACGTCATAATTTTAACAATGTCGGAATTCGGCAGAACGGCGCGGCAAAACGGTTCGGGCGGAACCGACCACGGACACGGCAACGCGATGTTCGTGATCGGAAACTCCGTCAAAGGCGGCAAAGTTTACGGCGATTGGAAAGGTTTGAAAAACGACCAGCTCAACGACGGACGCGATCTCGCCGTCACGACGGATTTTCGCGACGTCTTCGGCGAGATCGCCTGGAAACATCTGGGCAATATGAATGTTGACAAGATATTTCCGAATTATTCGGGCGGAACGGGTAAATTCAAAGGTTTTATCAGTTAGAATTTGTTGAATTTTAAGAAAAGAAAAGCCGGCTTCAAATCGAAGCCGGCTTTTCTTTTCTTAAAGAACGCCGCGAAAAGATTTGCGGTGAAGCGGGCACGCACCGTAGCGGCGAAGAGCTTCAAAATGAACTTTTGTACCGTAGCCGACGTGTTTTGAGAAACCGTATTCGGGATAGAGCTGGCACATTTCCCGCATTAAATTATCGCGGTAAGTTTTCGCTAAGATCGAGGCGGCGGCGATTGACGCGGAAATCGCGTCGCCTTTGATAATAGCTTTTTGAGGTAGGTTTATTTCTTTTAATTGAAGCGCGTCAATCAGCAAAAAATCGGCATTTATTGAAAGATTTTCGATCGCCAGACGCATCGCTTTTTTGGTCGCTTGCAGAATGTTGATCTCGTCAATTTCTTCGGCTTCGACCTTTCCGATCGAATAGGCGATGACGTTTTCTTTGAGTTCTTCGTTGATCCGTTCGCGTTTTTTGGCGGAGAGTTTTTTAGAATCGTTCAAGCCTGCCGGAAGCGGTTTTGAACGATCGAGAATGCAAGCCGCCGCGACGACCGCGCCCGCTAAACAGCCGCGCCCGACCTCGTCAACTCCGGCGATATAAAGATACCCGTCGGCAATTGCCTGATTTTCAAAATCGAGACCGATCTGCGATCCTGTTTTCATAAAACGCAAAGTCGCAAAGACGCGAAGAAAAAATTATGATCAAACTTTGCGTCTTCGCGTCCTTGCGTTAAAAATTTATGCTTTTACTTTTTTGTTGCGGGTATCGCGTTCTTTGATACGCGCCGCTTTACCGCGCAGATCACGCAAATAATAAAGTTTCGCGCGACGGACCTTACCGCGGCGGATCACGTCAATATGATCGACGATCGTTGCATGAAGCGGAAAAATTCTTTCCACGCCAACATCGAAACTGACCTTGCGGACAGTAATGGTTTCGCGTGCGCCGCCGTGTTTGCGGGCGATACAGATGCCTTCAAAAATCTGTAAACGCTCTTTGTTGCCTTCTTTGATGCGGACGTGAACTTTTAAAGTGTCGCCCGGCTGAAATGAAGGAATACTTTCCTTCAACTGTGTTTGTTCGATGCTGTCTAAACGATTCATTTTATTTTCAGCGAGAGGTGACCGTCCGCAAGTTTTCCAAACCTTGAACTATTCACTTCAGCTATTCTCCTTAATTATTAAGTCTTTTCTAACTTTTCGCGTTTTTTCCAACGCTTTCTGCTGCCGCCATTTTTCGATTTCGGCGTGATTTCCACCGAGCAAAACTTCCGGCACCGGCATTCCGCGAAAATCGCGCGGCTGCGTATAGTGCGGAAAATCCAACAATCCGTTTGAAAACGAATCGTTTTCGGCGGACGTTTCGCTTCCTAAAGCGTTCGGCAAAAGCCTGACGATCGCGTCAACCAAAACTATCGCTGCCGGTTCGCCGCCCGAAAGCACGTAATCGCCGATCGAAATTTCTTCGCTGACAAGCGCTTCGTTAACTCTTTCATCAACGCCTTCGTAGCGACCGCAGATCAAAACCAAATTTTCAATTTCATCGGCAAACTCTTTCGCGACCGATTGTTTAAGCGGTCTGCCCTGCGGCGTCAAAAGCACAACTTTTGTTTGCGGCGCGTATTTTTCGCGCTTCGTTGTTCCCAAAATCTTTTCGATCGCGTTAAAGATCGGTTCGGGTTTGAAAACCATTCCGTCACCGCCGCCGAATGGTCGGTCATCGGTCGTCCGATGTTTGTCGGTCGCAAATTCGCGGATGTCGTGAATATTTATCTCGACGATTTCCGATAGCCGTGCGCGGCGAATGATTCCAAAATCAAAGACCTCTCGAAAAAATTCGGGGAAAATTGTTAAAACATCAATTTTCATTTGGCTTTTGGTTGATGATTTTTGATCTTATAAGTATTTAAGAAAACCCAAAAATGCCAACCGAAAATCTAAAAATCCAGTAAACCTTCCGGCAGATTGACCTGAATTAGCTTGTTTTCAACGTCAACTTTGACACAAACGCTCGCCGCAAATGGAATCAAATATTCTTTCTCCGCGCCTGCGACGACCAAAATTTCTGTGCCGCCGGTGCGCATCAATTCCTTGATGCGACCGATCTTTTCGCCCTCGACGGTTTCGACCTCGCAGTTTTCAAGCTCCCAATCAAAAAATTCGTCTTCTGCAAGCTCGACCGTTTCCGATTCGGGCACGCAAATTTCCGCGCCGCGCAGAACCTCTGCCGTTTCGATCGAATCAAATCCGGCAAATTTTAAAATTATTCTGCCCTTTTGAAACCAAAATCTTTCAATTTTCAAATTGCGCCGCGCGCCCGTCGGGAGCAGCGCCACAACCGTTTCAAGCGCGTCAAAACGTTCGGGAAAATCGGTCAGCACCGCGGCGACCAGCTCACCGCGAAGTCCCCTTGATTTGATAAGTTTGGCGATTGCAACGAGTTCTTCCATCAGTTTAGAGTGCAAACTTTAGTTTATTTCAAAACCGCCGCGCGTCCTTGACGGTTTCACGCTAAAGCGTGGACTCTGAACAATTACTCAACAATGTCGAGCTGAAACCGTTTTCCCTGCTTTTGTCCGGCGTAATAGAGTAAACTGCGGAGCGCTTTGACGGTGCGACCTTCGCGCCCGATCAGCCGTCCCATATCGCCGGCGCCGACACGAACTTCGATCCTCACGGTTTTGGCATCGGAAACTTCCGAGACTTCGACCTCATCCGGCTGTCCGACCAGACCTTTGACGATTTTTTCAACGGCTTCTTTCATAATATTTTTAGCAGAGAGTGAAGAGGAGCGAGTGAAAAGAAGATCTTCTGACTCGCGGCTCTCTATTCTTCACTTTTTGGCTGATTGTGTTTGATCAAACTCGCGACCGTTTCGGTCGGCTGTGCGCCGACGCCGATCCAGTATTGAATGCGGTCGTGGACCAATTTGACTTCCGCCGGATTGGTCATCGGGTTGTATGTGCCGACATTTTCCAAATATTTTCCGTCGCGTTTTGAACGTTTTTCCTTAACCACGAGGCGATAAAAAGGTTTTCCCTTGGCGCCCATTCTCATTAAACTGATTGCTAACATAATTTCTCCGTTAATTTTGCATTGAGCGTCAGCGACGCTTCTTGTGTCTTTTCTTCTTCTTAAGTTTCTTTGACAAAGAATCTTTCGTTTCTTCGTAATCGTTATTAAATTCTTCCTGTCCGCCGCCGCCGAACATTCCGCCCATTCCGCCGCCGCCGAGAAGTCCGCCGAGTCCGCCGCCGAGTCCGCCCATCGCTTTGCCGGCGAGTTTCGATAAAAGTCCGCCGCGATTCATCTGCGACATCATTTTTTTCATCTGTTCGTATTGACGAATCAATCCGTTGACATCGGAAATGGTCGAACCCGAACCGTTCGCGATGCGTGTTTTGCGGCTCGCATCGAGAATTTTATGATTGTTGCGTTCCGCTTTGGTCATCGAATCGATGATCGCTTCGGTGCGCTTCATCTGCACTTCGACCTGTTCGGATTGTTCGTCGGAAAGCTGCATTCCGCCAGTCATCTGTTCAGGCAGCATCTTCATCAGTT
>JBBQOA010000005.1:0-20838 GCA_038330465.1 Pyrinomonadales bacterium | reverse complement strand
TGCACCGCGCGCGGCTTCATCTGCGCCGCTGTCTCGATTTCAACTGGTTTAGAAAGGCGCGGGATTAATGGCGAATTTGACGACAAAATTCAAACAATGGCTGGCGATCAAAACCGAAGAATGCAAAACGGTCGCGCCGCTTTTCTCGTTTGCTTTCGACCGCAAACTTTCGCTGATTGAACGCCTGCGTGTCCGAATTCATCTGTACACCTGCGGCGCGTGTCTCAATTACATTTCAAACCTCAAATTTATGCACGAAGTTTTCCACGCGCAGGAAGAAAATTTTGAAAACGAAAAAATCCACACCTCTTTAACACCCGAAGCCAAAGCGAGAATTAAAGAAAAACTCAAAGCGCAGAATTCTTAAATTTTTGCGTTGCTCTAATTTTAAGTTGGCGTAATCATTTTGTTTGTTGAAAAATCAGTATAGCGAGCGGTAGCGAGTCGTTAATGCAATGAACAATTCTGTCTGCGAAGCGTGTTCGCTATACTGATTTTGACTTTTGAAACACATCTTTACAAACGATAAAAACCGTTCGGAAACAATTGTTTTCCGTCAATATAGATCGGTAAACTAAATCTATTCGCTCAATATTTTCTGAATTTCTTTGGCGTATTTCGCGCTTTCGACGTCCGTAGTGATAAATTCGATCTGGTTGGCGGAAGCCGCGCCCAAGCCCAATTCGACGGCGCGGGCGATCTGCGCCTGATCGAAGATCTTGCCTTTCGAAACTTCGTCCGTCGTCCCGAAATGTCTGAGAAGCGCGACGCCGACTGCATCGATCGCGACGCGGTCGGTTCCCGCCAAGATCACGCTCGCGTTGACCTCTTTGCCCGTATCGGGTCCGCCCGTCGTGAAGGCGTCAACGCCGTCGAGGACGATCAGATCGGGTTTATATGCGGTGTTGATCTCGGCGATCATCGTCCGCTGGTCGGGCGATGAATGAAGCTCCGACATAAAATTGTAATCGTTGCCGGGCACGCGCTTTGCCGCCAAGCCCACCGAATTCTTTAATGATAGCGTGAAATGTCCGCCGTAACGATGCGTTTTCAAGCAACAGGTTTGGATAATTCCGCCTGCCCGTTTGACCGCTTTCGGAATATAAAATCCCTGCTTCCAATGCGACGAATCGAATTTAACGAGTTCCCAATCTTCCGTCTTGAGATCGTCGAAAATTAACGTGTCGAGCTTTAGATCCTTGGCGAGCGCAAAGATCTTTTTGTTTTCAAAAACGTCTGCCGTATTGCCCATTCCGCTGCGGTCGCCGATCGAGAGTTTGCCCGATTCCAGCTCACGCAGTTTGCTGATAATTGCTTTTAAGGTGTCGATGTGCGTCGAGCCGGGCGTTTTGTCGGCGCTGTTGAAATTCGGTTTGATAAAAAGGTCGCGTTTGGCAAATTTCGGAAGCTGCAAAAGGTCGATCGCCTGCGCAATGCCTTTTGTGCGGTCGTTTGTTTTGATAAAGGCGATCTTTGTTTTGTAATTGCTGACGACTGGCGTGGTGCCTTTTTGACAAGTTCCGATCAAAGGCGTTGCCAGTGCCAAACCGCCGATACCCAAAAACTGTTTCAAAAGCTCTCTTCGATTCATAAACACCTCTTTTTTTCGACTTGAATTAATTATAATTCGCTTTTTATCCACGAAGGTTTCAATTTTTATCTTACAACTCCGGCGCTGTTTTTGGAATAATTGCGCGCAACAGCGTGATAAAGCGTCTGTATGTTGGACGCTATAAAAATCGAAACACACGAACACACGCACGCGCAAAACCGTTTTGCCGTGATTCCGACGGCTGAAAAACTGAACGCGGATTTGCGGTTTACGGGGCGCGGCGTTCGCATCGCTTTTCTTGATTCGGGTTTTTATCCGCACGCGGATTTTGCCGAGCGCGTCGTTGCTTTTCACGATGTCGCGGCGGAAGAAAAATCTTTTCATGCGATCCGCGAGCCGCAAAGCTGGCATTGGCACGGCACGCAAACCGTGACGGCTTGCGCCGGCAACGGAACACTTTCCGACGGCATTTATCGCGGACTTGCTTCGGATGCCGAACTCGTTTTGGTCAAGGTTTCGGCGGGCGGCGGCAGAATCTGCGACGAATCGATCGAAAAAGGTCTTTTATGGATTCTCGAAAATCGCGAAAAATACCGGATCCGCGTTTTGAATATGTCGCTCGGCGGCGACGTGGACGCAAAATTTGCCGAGAGCCGAATCAATCAATTAGCCGAGGAATTGATCGAACAAGGCGTTTGCATCACGGTCGCGGCGGGAAATTCTTCGGATTCGCATTCGATTCCGCCCGCCAATTGTCCGTCGGTCATGACGGTCGGCGGTTACGGTGACGAGAATCAATTTTCGCCCACTAATTTCAATCTTTATCACTCGAATTTCGGGGCGACCGTTGACGGGCTGGTCAAACCTGAAATCATCGCGCCGGCGATGAACGTTGCCGCGCCGATCTTGCCCGAAACCGAAGATTACCGGATCGCCGAAACGCTTTCACTGCTCGAAGGCGCGCCGGATTACGCGTTTCGTCTTTTGCTTGATGAATACTGGGAAAAAGCCGGTTTGCCTGATTACATCGGTTTTCACGGCAACGCGTCGGCGCGCGCAAAGGTCGAGGAAGAATTGCAGAAGCGAAAGGTCGTCGCGACGCATTACCAGCACGTTGACGGAACGAGCTTTGCCGCGCCCGTGACGGCTTCCGTCATCGCGCAGATGCTCGAAGCAAATCCCGCGCTGACGCCGCTCGCGGTCAAAAATATTTTGATCTCGACCGCGCAAAAACTCGGTCATCAGCCGCGCATTCGGCAAGGTTACGGCATTCTAAATGCCGCCCTGGCGGTTGCCGAAGCCGCGCGCGAAACGCATTTTCTGAGTTCTGAAAATTTCGCGCCGCCCCGTATCGAAGGCGCCAAGATCGTTTTTCATTTTCACGACGACGCGGCGGAAACGGTTTTTTTAGGCGGCGATTTTAACGATTGGAAACCGGGCATTACGCCGTTTACAAAATGCGCCGACGGCGTTTGGCGCGCCGCCATTAGCTGTTTGAGTTCGGGAAAATATCGCTACAAATTTTTCGTCAACAACGCGCATTGGACCGAAGACCCGAGCCATGGACTCAAAGAAGAGGACGGCTTTGGCGGATTTCATTCGATCTTGATCGTCGAATAAATAATTTGCCCGCGAATTTGCGCGAATAAACGCGAATGAATTTTTAATTTCATTCGTGAAAATTCGCATTTATTCGTGGGTAAATTATTTAAACCTCACGTCGTCGGCGCCTTCGGGCTTCGCGACCGCCGCCGAAATAGGCGAGGATCATCACCACTAAATGCGCGATAAACCAGATATTATTGAAGCCCATATTCTGATAGATGTAGATCAGGATCAGCACGCGCGGCATGAACACTCCAAGAAAAATATCCGCCCATTGCGGCACGAGATTGTGCGGAAACTGCGCCGGAAACATCAGCAGATACACGAGCATCACGATGCGCGGGAAAAATAACGAAAAGAGTAAGAAATAAAAGTCCATATTTTTTGCCTCCGTTTTAAGTTGATTTTACGCTTCTCGCGACAAATCACAAATTATTTTGGAATAAAAATAAAACTCGAAATGATTTTTATTGGCAGGAAACGAAATGTTCGAAGCAATCAAAAAAAACTGGCAGGAATATCTGATGGAAGCGTGGGGCTTGGGAATGTTTATGATCTCGGCGTGCTTTTTCGGCGTCGTTTTATTTCATCCGAATTCACCGCTGATCGCGCTCGGCGCGATGCTTCGCAATGTGCTGATGGGTGCGGCGATGGGCACGACGGCGATCGGAATAATCTGCTCGCCGTGGGGACGCCGTTCGGGCGCGCATATCAATCCGTCGATCACGCTGACGTTTTGGCGGCTCGGAAAAGTGAAGGGTTGGGACGCCGCGTTTTATGTTTTGGCGCAATTTGCGGGCGGCACGCTCGGCGTTTTACTGTCGTGGCTGGTTTTAGGGGAATTGCTCGCGGATAGTGCGGTAAATTTTGTCGTGACGGTTCCGGGCAAGTCGGGCTTCGGCGCGGCTTTTGCGGCGGAAGTCATTATTTCATTTTTGATGATGATGATGGTCTTGGTTTTCAGCAATGCGCCGCGCTGGTCGCGCTTGACGCCTTTTTTCGCGGGAATTCTCGTCGCAATTTATATCACGTTTGAAAATCCGTTTTCGGGAATGAGTATGAATCCGGCGCGTTCGTTCGGTTCGGCGGTCGTCGCCAATGTTTGGACCGGCTGGTGGATCTATTTTATCGCACCGCCGCTCGCGATGCTGCTCGCGGCGGAAGTTTATGTGCGCGTCAAAGGTTTGCGCGAAGTTTACTGCGCGAAATTTTATCACCACGGCACCACGCGATGTATTTTTAATTGCCGGTTCGACGAACTTGGCAAGGACGAAAAAATTATCGAGGTGACAAAGCAAAAAGCGATGTTTCCGCCGGTAACAGGATTATTTTAGAAAGATCAAACGCGAAAGAAACGAAAGCGTAAAAAGAATTTTAATTCGCTATTTTAACTAATTAAATCTTGCGGATTTGCGACTTGGCGGCTTGGCGTTAAATTTTTGGAGAGTTTTTATGACAAACGGACATTATGATTTTATTATTATCGGCACCGGCGCGGGCGGCGGAACGCTGCTTCATAAACTCGCGCCGTCGGGCAAACGGATCTTGGTTTTGGAACGCGGCGATTTCGTCAAACGCGAACTCGACAATTGGAATTCGCGGAAAGTCAATGTCGAAGGGCATTACAACACGAAGGAAACCTGGTTTGACAATAAGGGCAAACCGCTTCATCCGCACACGAATTACAACGTCGGCGGCAATACGAAATTCTACGGCGCGGCGCTTTTTCGGTTGCGCAAAGAAGATTTTGACGAACTGCGCCATTTTGACGGAATTTCTCCCGCGTGGGCGATTTCCTATGACGAATTAGAACCTTTTTACACCGCAGCCGAACAGCTTTATCACGTTCACGGACGGCGCGGTGAAGACCCGACCGAGCCGTGGGCAAGCGCGGAATTTCCGTTTCCGGCGGTCAGTCACGAAACGCGGATTCAGCATTTGGCGGAAGATTTTGCGGCGCAGGGCGTCAAACCATTTCACGTTCCGCTCGGCATCAAAATAAAGGAAAACGACCGCCGGAGCGAATGTATCCGCTGCGCGTGGTGCGATGGTTTTCCGTGTTTGATGAACGCCAAATCCGACGCGCAAACCTGCGCCGTCGAACCCGCTTTGCATTATGAAAACGTCACCTTATTGACCAACGCGCTCGTCACAAAGCTTGAAACCGATTCGTCGGGACGGATCATTTCAACGGTTCACGTTGACCGCGGCGGCGAAAAAGAAATCTATTCGGCAAATGTCGTCGTCGTTTCCGCCGGCGCGATCAATTCCGCCGCCTTGTTGCTCCGTTCGGCAAACGAGAAACATCCCAATGGTTTGGCGAACCGCAGCGATCAGGTCGGGCGAAATTATATGGGACACGTCAATTCGGTGATGCTCGCCGTCTCGAAATGCCCGAATCCGACAGTTTTTCAAAAAACGCTCGGCATCAATGATTTTTATTTCGGCGCGGAAGATTTTCCCTTTCCGATGGGACATATTTCGTTTGTCGGCAAGCTCGACGGCACGACGCTTTCCGCCGGTGCGCCGGCGATCGCGCCCGGTTTTACGCTCGATCTGATGGCGAAACATTCGATGGATTTTTGGCTGACGACCGAAGATCTGCCGCGTCCGGAAAACCGCGTGACGCTCAACGCGAACGGCGCGATCGTTTTAAGCTACACGCCGAACAATACGGAACCGCACCGGCGTTTGCAGAAAAAATTGCAAAATCTTTTGAACGCGCAGCGCAAATGCGGCATCCACGGCAGCGAATGTCACCAGGGAATTTTTGCGCGAAATCTTTATCTCGCCGAACAAATTCCGCTTGCCGGAGTCGCGCATCAAAACGGCACTTTAAGATTTGGCGACGATCCGCAGACATCGGTTTTAGACCGCAACTGCCGCGCCCACGACATCGATAATCTCTATGTCGTTGACGGCTCGTTTTTCCCGTCGAGTTCAGCAGTCAATCCGGCGCTCACGATCATGGCAAATGCTCTCAGGGTCGGCGAACATCTTTTGGAAAGAATCAATTAATTTTCGGAAATTTCAAATTCGATAAAGAAAGCGGCGCGGGTAAATTTATCTGCGCCGCTTTCTTTTGATACGGGCGGGCAAAGAAGCGTATCATAAACAAATCGCGATTTTCAGCAAAAAAAAGGAGATAGATGATGAGCGAACCGAAAACAGCAATGACTCCGGAAATGGAGGCTTTGAAAGCAAAATTGAAAGTAACTTGGATGGCGGGCGATTTCGGGCAGATCGGCAAAGCGTATTTGCCGGGCGCCGCCGAATTTATCGAAAGATTAAATTTGCAGGCGGGCGAAAAAGTTCTTGACGTCGCGTGCGGCGCGGGCAGCACGGCGATTCCGGCGGCGCGTTTCGGGGCAGATGTGATCGGCGTTGACATTGCGCCGAATTTGGTCGCTGAGGCGCGGGAAAATGCAAAAAGCGAAGGACTCAATTGCCGCTTTGAAGAAGGCGACGCCGAGGCGCTTGATTTTGATGACGGCAGTTTTGATTCGGTCATCACGATGTTCGGTGCGATGTTTGCGCCGCGTCCCGAAAAGGTTTCGGAAGAATTGATTCGCGTCTGCCGCGCGGGCGGGCGGATCGTCATGGCAAATTGGCTGCCGACGAGCTTTGTCGGGAAGATGTTCAAGATCGGCGCTTCGCACGTTCCGCCGCCGCCGAATATGCCGCCGCCCGTTTTGTGGGGCGACGAAGAAAAAGTCCGCGAAAGATTGAAAGACGGCATTGCCGATTTGCAGATGATGCGGCGTTTGATCACTTTTAATTTTCCGTTTTCGCCCGCCGAAGTGGTCGCCCATTTTCGCAAATATTTCGGACCGACGCAGAAATCTTTCGACTCGCTTGCGGGCGACGAAGACAAACAGAACGCGCTGCGCCAAGACCTTGAAGATCATTGGGCGAAACATAATCTGGCAATTGATGGAACGACACAGATCGAATCGAAATATCTTGAAGTGATCGCAAGGCGCGAATAAACGCCGAAGTTCAATCAACATTTCTGAAAAAATTTGGCGGCAGGCGCGGATGGAATAAAATCCGCGCCTGCCGCAATTGTTTGGTGTAGGAAATTTAAGATATGAACAGCAATCATCAACAAAATATTAACGCCAAATTACAGGAAGAAAATGATTTTCCGTTCGGCTGGCTGATCATCGGGATCATCGCGTTCGTCGCTTTTTTTTCGTCATATGCGCACGCGCAAACCGCCGTTCAAAAGGTCGAATCAGTCGGGTTTACGGTTTCTGATATGGACCGCGCGATTGATTTTTACACACGCGTGCTGCCGTTTGAAAAGGTTTCGGACAAAGAAGTTTGGGGCGCGGATTTCGAGCATCTTTCGGGCGTTTTCGGGGCGCGGGTGCGTATTGTCGATTTAAAGCTCGGCAGTGAAACGCTTGAGCTGACGGAATATTTAAATTCAACCGGTCGCCCGATTCCGGTTGATTCACGGAGCAATGATAAATGGTTTCAGCATATTGCGATCATCGTTTCGGATATGGATCGGGCGTTTGAAGTGTTGCGCAAAAACAAAGTCCGGTTTGCCTCGACCGCACCGCAAACTTTGCCGCAAACGATTCCGAACGCCGCCGGAATTCGCGCGTTTTATTTTAAGGATTTCGACAATCACGTGCTCGAAATTCTCTCGTTTCCCGAAGACAAGGGCGCGCGCAAATGGCACGATCTGGCAGAGGATAAAAATAAATTATTTTTGGGCATCGATCATACCGCGATCGTCGTCGGCGACAGCGAAACGAGCTTGAAATTTTACCGCGACACGCTCGGTTTGACGGTCGCCGGAACGAGCGAAAATTTCGGCAATGAACAGGAACATCTCAACAATGTTTTCGGTGCGCGGCTGCACATCACGAATTTGGGCACGAAAGACGACGGAATTCACATCGAATTTTTGGAATATCTTGCGCCGCGCGACGGCAGAGCGTTTCCGCGCGATACAAAAAGCAATGATCTGTGGCATTGGCAGACGACCTTGAGAGCGCAAAAGGCGGAAGATCTGTCATTGCTTTGGCGGCAAAATCGTTTCGATCTGATCTCAAGCGGGCTTGTTTCATTTCAGGAAAACACGCGCGATTATGATAATGCTTTGCTTGTTCGCGACCCGGACGGACACGCGGTTCGGATCATCTCAAAGTGAAAAAGTGAGAAAGTAAAAAGGTAAAAATATTGATTGCTGATGACCGATCTAACTTTTCACTTTTTCACTTTTGACCTTTTCGGCTTTACCTTTTACCTTTACCTTGATGAATCCGACAAATCCAAGCACCATTCGCGTCTTAAAAATTCTGCTCCACGCCGGATTTTTCGTTTCGGGTATCGCGACCGTCATTATCGGTCAGTTTTTGCCGATCCTGAAACAAAAATTTGAACTCAACGACGAGCAATTGGGAAATTTTTTTCCCGCGCAGTTTGCCGGATCCTTGATCGGAACATTTTTGACGAATTGGTTTGGCAAGCGCAACAAATTTTTGACGGCGAGCATGCTTGGTTGTTTTTTGATGGCGATCGGTATTTTGATGCTCAGTTTTAATAACCTTGAGATCTGTTTGCTCGGCTTTTTTATCAATGGTCTCGGCATCGGACTGACGCTGCCGTCGATCAATATGCTGATTCTCGAACTGAGTCCGGAGCGTTCGGCGGCGGCGCTCAGCATTTTGAATTTATTCTGGGGCATCGGCGCGATCATCAGCCAGCCGTTTGTCGATTATTTTGCGCGCGGAACAAATATTTTCATCCCGACTTTGGTTTTGACAATGACGCTTTTGATAATTGGCGCGGCGCTCGTGCTGATGCCGAAAGGGCTCGAACAAAAACCCGTCTCAAATAACGAAACGGAGATAGATTTCAGCATCCCGATCTGGACCAGCCCGATCGCGTGGGCGATTGCCGCGTTTAATTTTATTCACGTCGGGTTTGAAAGCGCGATGGGCGGCTGGCTCAAAACTTACACGCAACGTATTGAAGACAGCTCGGTGATAAACTTTTTTCCGCCGATATTCTTGTATTTTGTGTTTTTCGTCGTCGGTCGCGGCGTCGCGCCGGTTTTCTTTCGATTCTTGAACGAAAACAAGATGTTGCTGCTTAGTTTGCTGACAATCTTGATCGGAATGATAATTTTGCTTTCCGCGCAAAACGTCTGGCTTTTGAGCGTCGGCGCGTCGATCGCGGGATTCGGAACTTCGTCGATCTTTCCGACCAATATGTCGCGTTTTACCAAAATTTTCGGCGCTTCGGCTTCGCGCCGCGCGACGCCGTTTTTTATTTGCGGAACGCTCGGCGCGACCTTTACGACGTGGTTTATCGGGTTCGTTTCCAACCACTACGAAAACGATCTTCGTTCGGGAATGTTGATCCTGCTCGGCAGCATTATATTTTTAATTTTTCTTCAAATCATCTTACAATTTCAGAAAAAAACTGCACTCGTGCTGGAATAATCCGAATCTTCTGCGGAATACTATTTTTATGAACGCAGAAGAAAAACGTCTCGAAGAAACAAAAAAAGAACAAAAAAACTGGAAACATTGGGGACCGTATTTATCGGAACGCGCCTGGGGAACGGTCCGCGAAGATTATTCGGCAGCGGGCGCGGCGTGGGATTTTTTCCCGCACGATCACGCGCGCGCGCGCGCCTATCGCTGGAACGAGGACGGAATTGCCGGAATTTGCGATCTGAATCAGCAGATCTGTTTCGCGCTCGGGTTTTGGAACGGCAAAGACGCGATCTTGAAAGAGCGAATTTTCGGTCTGACGGGCAGCGAAGGCAATCACGGCGAAGACGTCAAGGAATATTATTTCTACGCCGATTCAACGCCGACGCACAGTTATCTGAAATATCTCTACAAATATGGTCAAGCCGAATTTCCGTATTCGCGTTTGATCGAAGAAAACCGGAACGCCGGAAAATTAAGCGGCGAAATTGAATTGCTCGATACGGGGATTTTCGATGAAAACAAATATTTTGATTGTTTCGTCGAATACGCAAAAGCCGACGCCGATGATATTTTGATCAAAGTGACGGTCGTCAATCGCGGCGCGGAAACTGCAAAAATCAATGTTTTGCCAACCGTTTGGGCGCGAAACACCTGGAGCTGGAGCGGTGAAAAGCCGCATATCAAATTTCAGATCTCAGATGTCGAATCAAGCGCGGTTGATCTGGGCGAATATTTTTTGTTTTGCGAAAATGCGGATGAATTGCTTTTTTGCGAAAACAATACCAATAAACAAAAACTTTTCGGCGCGGAAAACGAGTCGCCGTTTGTCAAAGACGGCATCAATGATTACATTGTCAGCGGCAAAGCGGACGCGGTCAATCCGGAAAAATCCGGCACCAAAGCGGCGGCGAATTATCTTTTGGAATTAAAAGGCGGCGAAGAAAAAGTAATTCGGCTGCGGCTCGCGAAAAAAGATATTTCCCGCCAAGGCGCCAAGAAACAAATTTCGGCGTTCGCCGATTTTGACAAAATTTTCTCGAATCGCAAAAAAGAAGCCGACGAATTTTACGCCGGAATCATTTCCGGAAATTTATCGGCAGACGCACAAAACGTGATGCGCCAGGCATTTGCGGGAATGCTCTGGTCAAAGCAATTTTATCATTACGACGTCGAAAAATGGCTCGACGGCGACTCGAATCAACCGCTTCCGCCCGCCGAGCGCAAAAAAGGGCGCAACGCCGAATGGCGGCATTTGAACAACGCCGACGTCATTTCGATGCCCGACAAATGGGAATATCCGTGGTATGCGGCGTGGGATCTGGCGTTTCATTGCATTCCGCTAGCGATGGTCGATGCCGATTTTGCCAAAGAACAATTGATCCTGATGCTCCGCGAATGGTATATGCACCCGAACGGGCAAATTCCCGCTTATGAATGGGCGTATGGCGACGTCAATCCGCCGGTTCACGCGTGGGCGGCATTGCGCGTTTATCAGATCGAGAAAAAACGCACCGGCAAAGGCGATACAAAATTTTTGGCGCGGATTTTTCAAAAACTTTTACTGAATTTTACGTGGTGGGTCAACCGCAAAGACGCGGAAGGAATGAATGTCTTCGAGGGCGGATTCCTCGGACTCGACAACATCGGTGTTTTCGACCGTTCGCGTCCGCTGCCGACCGGCGGAAAATTGGCGCAATCGGACGGCACAAGCTGGATGGCGATGTATTGTTTGAACTTGCTCGCGATCGCGCTCGAACTCGCCGTCGTTGATAATTCCTACGAAGACGTCGCGACCAAATTCTGGGAGCATTTTATATATATCGCCGACGCGATGAACAATCTCGGACAGGAAGGCATCTCGCTCTGGAACGAAGAAGACGGTTTTTATTACGACGTTCTGCATCTGCACGGACAGGGGAATACGCCTTTAAAAGTGCGTTCGATGGTCGGTCTGATCCCGCTTTTCGCGGTCGCGACAATCGATTCCGCGACGCTCGACGCGCTGCCCGATTTCAAAGAGCGGTTTCACTGGTTTTTGGAAAACCGTCCGAAATTGACCGCGAATGTCGAAGATAACGGCGAAAGACGGCTGCTTTCGATCGCTTTTCGTGAAAGATTGGAGCGCGTTTTACACGTGATGCTCGATGAAAACGAATTTCTTTCGCCGCACGGCATCCGCGCGCTTTCGCGGTTTCACAAAGATAATCCGTATATTTTGCACGTCGGCGGCGACGAACACCGCGTCGATTACGAACCGGCGGAATCTTCGTCGGGACTTTTCGGCGGAAATTCAAACTGGCGCGGACCGGTCTGGATGCCGGTCAATTATCTCTTGATCGAATCTCTGCAAAAATTTCATCATTTTTACGGCGACGAATTGCGCGTTGAATGTCCGACCGGTTCGGGCAAATTGATGAATCTCTGGGAAGTAAGCCAGGAACTTTCGCGCCGTCTGTCGCGCATCTTCTTGCGGGATCGCGATGGAAAGCGACCTGTTTACGGCACTATCGAAAAGTTTCAAACCGACGATCACTGGCGCGATCATATTCTGTTTTACGAATATTTTCACGGCGACACGGGCGCGGGCGTCGGCGCTAGTCACCAGACGGGTTGGACCGGACTGGTCGCCAAACTACTGCAGCAGAGCGGCGAATAGATGACGGATTTGTTAAAAAACAAATGGCTGATCGGCGGGATAATTATTTATCTCGCCGCTTTTGCCATTCTTTTTCAGAGCAAATTTTTTCCGGTCGAAGAGACACTCTCCGCGCTTGTCATCATCGGTTTTTTCTTTTCAACCGTTGCCTGGATTGCGACCAAGCGCGCCAAAATACTTGAGTTTTCGATTGATCCGACGACAAAAGAAATGCTCGTTTTGGCGGGTTATATCGTCTTTCTTTTTCTTTATTTGATCTTCGGCGTTTCGTTTATTAACGATCTGCTGCCAAGCGGTTGGACTGAAAACCCGCAGATTTTCTTTGTCGTCGGGATCGTCAGAAAACTTTTGATCTTTGTGGTTTTGCCGTTCATTTTGTTTGGCAAATTATTCGGCTATGCGGCAAAAGATTTCGGTTTTCGGAAAGAAGCCGTGACGGAATTTTTCAAAAGTCATTTGCCGGTCGTGCTCGCCGTCAGCGTTTTGATGCTGTTATTTCAATATTTTATCGGCAACGGCGCGGCGCCCGTGCGGAACGGCGAATTTTCGAGTTTACAAATTCTGAGCGCCGTGCCGCTATCTTTGATCGTTTTATTTTTTGAGGTCGGACTCGTCAAAGAATTTTTTTACCGCGTCGTTTTGCAATCTCGAATTGCCGCTTTTTTCAAATCGGAGGTTGCCGGAATTGTTGTCATGTCAATAGTTTTCGCCATTTCGCACGCGCCCGGAATGGTTTTTCGGCAGGCGGGCGTGGTGGACGGTTTGGACGAATTGCCGAATCCGTGGGAAGCCATTGCCTACACAATTTCGACAATTTCGCTGATTTCGATTATGTTCGGGATAATTTGGGTCAGAACGCGAAATTTATTTGCTTTGATGTTTATTCACGCCGCGATCGATTTACTGCCGAATTTATCGGAATTCATCAGAGTTTGGAAACTTTGAGTTTCTTCCGTTAATTTGGAATAAATCGCTTTCGATCGTCGATATAAAGTCAGAAGTTCTGAGCGAAGAATTTATTTATGACAAAACCAATTTTACGGACAAGCGAACAAGGCGAAGTTTGGAATGTTTTGGGCGAAACGATCATTTGCAAAGTAAGCGGTGCGGAAACATTCGGGAGATTTGCGGTCGTTGAGGAAACGTCGCCGCCGAAAGGCGTCGTGCCGCCGCATTTTCATCAGCGAACGGACGAAATAATCTATGTGTTGGAAGGCGAATACGAGATCGAATGCGACGGAAAAAAGAGCGTTGCCGGAAGCGGAAGCGTCGTTGTGATTCCGCGCGGCACGACGCATAGTTTGAAAAATCGGCTTGCTACGCCGAGCAAAATGCTAGCGATCATTACGCCGAGCGGTTTCGAGAATTTTTTCGCGGAAATCAGCAAATTGAAAGAAACTGACGCGCAGGAAATCGCCCGGATCGGCAAGCGCAACGATCTCGAGCTGGTGCTTTGATTTGCAAATGACCGCCAAATTTGACGAGGAACATACTCCGAAACCGAAATTGATTTATAATAAATTTTACCAAAAATTTTCGTGTCGTCTTCGTCAAACTTGGCGGTTAAAAAATTATGATTTTCGCCGAAATTATCGTTTATGCGGCTTTCGTTTATCTGGCGATCGGTTTTCTGTTTGCCGTCTGGTTTGCCGCGTCCGGCGTGACCAAACTCGACGATTCGGCAAAAGATACGAGTCTCGGTTTTCGTCTGCTCATCTTTTTCGGCGCGCTCGCCTTTTGGATTTTACTGGCGCGGCGAGTGGCAAAAGGCGAAAAACGACCGGCGGAAAAAAACGCGCATCGTTTGGAGGCGGAAAAATGATTCGTCAAATTCGCAAAAAACACAAAATCGTTTGGCTGATCTTCGCGATTCTGCTGCCGGTTTTGTTGATCGCCGGCATCGTTTTCCGGCATCGTGAACCGGTCAATGAAAATATCCCGAGAAGAGGATTATCCGCAAATATTAAATGAGCGAAAAATACGCGGCAATCAGTTGGAACCGGCAAAAGAAGATCTACGACGCGATTTTGTGGTCGGGCATCGTGGGTTATCTATTGCTTTTTATCGGTTTAGGCAGCATTTTACAGCCGTCTGCGACGATCGAAACGCTGCTTATTCGCGGATTCGGAACGTGCGCGATCCTGCTTTTGCACATTGTCTTGATCATCGGACCGCTCTGCCGTCTGTCGCCCGCTTTTCTGCCGCTCCTGTATAATCGCCGTCATTTGGGCGTCACGACCTTTTTGGTCGGCGCGGTTCACGCCGGACTTTCGATCTTTCAATTTCACGCGCTCGGCACCGTCAATCCTTTTATCAGCATTCTGGTCAGCAACACGCGGTTTACGAGCATTGCCGATTTTCCGTTTCAGATTTTGGGTTTGCTCGCGCTCGTCATTTTATTTTTGATGGCGGCGACGAGCCACGATTTTTGGCTCAATAATCTGACCGCGCCGGTCTGGAAAACTCTCCACACGCTCGTTTATGTCGCCTACGCTCTGCTGATCGGTCACGTCGCGCTCGGCGTTTTGCAAGCCGAAACTGCACCGATTTTCGTGGTTTCTTTGGGTGTCGGATTGGTTTTAGTAATTGGTTTGCACGTCGGCGCGGCTTTTAAAGAAAGTAAACTCGACCGAGAAATCGAATCGAATGATGATTTTGTCGAGGCTTGCCGGGTCGCCGAAATTCCTGAAAAGCGCGCCTGCATCAGAACGATCTCGGGCGAGCGCGTCGCGATCTTCAAATACGACGGCAAAATTTCGGCGATTTCAAACGTCTGCCAGCACCAAAACGGACCGCTCGGCGAAGGCAGGATTGGCGCGGACGGCTGCGTGACTTGTCCGTGGCACGGATTTCAATATCAGCCCGAAACCGGCGCGTCGCCGCCGCCTTTTACCGAAAAAGTTCCGACCTTTAATGTGAAGATCGCGGACGGGAAAGTTTTTGTGAATAAAAAGCCGAACAAAGCCGGAACGCGGGTTGAGGCGGCGGAAATTAGTGAAACGCCAAGGCGCGAAGGTGCCAAGACGCCAACACTGCAAGGATAAATTCAGCGAAAAGGCGCAAAGCCGACCCAAACTCGCTTGAAATTTGAAGTATTTTTTGGAAATTCAACCAAAGGATTTTTGATCAAAAAACCTTTGCGGTCCTGGCAACTTGGCACCTTGGCGTTAAAAAAATCAATATGAACGAAGATTTTTACATCGGTTATCTGCCGAAAATGCCGAAAAGTTTGGCGAAAGTCATCAAGATTTTTGTTGTTTTGGCGTTTGCCGCCGCGATCGGTTTGATCGCCGTTTCGTGGATCGGACAAAAACCGTTTGCGAAAAGCATTTTTGAATTCGGCACGGTCAAAGATTTTGAAGGGACGATCGAGGCGCGCCCGATTCCATTTTTGCTCGTCGAAAAGCCGGAAAAAAACAACGGTTTGCCGACGTTTACACGATTTCCGCTCGTCGCCGAAGGCAAACATGGGTTTGCCGCCGCCGCTTTCGACCGGCAGCGCGTTAAATTAAAAGGCACGTTGATTTACCGCGACGATCTGCAGATGATCGAGGTCGCCGCCGGTTCGGTGCAAAAATCCGCCGAAAATTCGATTTCGGTCGCAGAAAAAACTGAAGCTCTCGGAAACTTCACGCTCAAAGGCGAGATCGTCGATTCGAAATGTTATTTGGGCGTCATGAATCCCGGACAATCGAAACCACACAGAGATTGCGCTGTCGCCTGTTTGCGCGGCGGAATTCCGCCGCTTTTTATCGTCAAAGACGCGGCGGGAAATGTTTCGGAACTGTGGCTTTTGTCCGCGAATGGCGAAAGCATCAATCAGCAAATACTCGATTTTGTTGCCGAACCGGTCGAAATTTCGGGCGCGGTTTCGCGCACCGGCGACCAATTATTCTTCAAAATCGACCCGCCGCAAATAAAAAGACTCCCATAATCAAAAAAAAACGGAATATTTTTCGCGCCTTGCTTACTTCAATAAATGCAAATTGAACGAGGCAAGTTATGAACAAAAATTCTGTCATCGAATTTCCCCGGAAATCAGTCAAAAATCAAGCGCATTACGCCGTCATTTTAGCGGGCGGCGAGGGCTCGCGCCTCAAATCTCTGACGCGGGCGATCACGGGCGATGAACGTCCGAAACAGTTTTGCCCGATCTTGAATCGGCAAACGCTGCTTGACGTGACGCGCAACCGCGTCGCGCTGAAAATCGCGCCGGAAAATACGTTTTACAGTTTGACTGAGAAACACAAAAAATATTACGAGCCGCTTCTTTCCGACATTCCGAGAAACCGGATCGTCGCGCAGCCGGAAAATAAAGGCACCGCGCCCGCGATCGTTTACAGTCTTTTGCGGCTTGCCAAAATCGATCCGCAGGCAACCGTCGCCTTTTTTCCTTCCGATCATTATTTTTCGGACGACGAAGCTTTTATGGATCAGGCGGAAACGGCTTTTCGGGCGGTTGAAATAAATCCCGATTCGATAGTTTTGCTCGGCATCAAACCGGAATCGGCGGAAACTTCGTACGGCTGGATCGAGCCGCAGGAATCGCTTTTCGGCAATTTGTCGAAAGCGGTTTGCAAAGTCAAACGATTTTGGGAAAAACCATCGACCGAATCGGCAAATTATCTGATGACGAAAAACTGTTTGTGGAACAGTTTTGTGATGGTCGGAAAGGTCGCTACTTTTTTGAATTTGATCGGCAAACATCTGCCCGATTTGACGCGAATGTTTGCGGCGACGAGCATTTCATTCGGAACTTCGGCTGAAAAAGCGACCGTCAGATCGCTTTACGCCTGGATCAACGAAACGAATTTTTCGAGCGAGGTTTTGGAAAAAGCGACCGACGATCTTTATGTTTTGCGTGTCGGCGATCTGGTCTGGAGCGATTGGGGCGAACCCGAAAGAGTTCTCGGAACGCTCGCCAATCTCGGCGTCCAAACCGAATGGATGGCTTACGCGAGTTAAATTAAAAAAAACTTAACGCCAAGGTGCAAGGTCGGAGAGGCGCAAAGAAAATTTATAAATATTTTGGAAAAACTTTGCGCCTTGGTGTCTTGGCGTTAAAAAAAATGGAGAAATTATGAAAGCAATTGCAGTTAAACCCGGAATCCAAAATTCCGTTCATCTGGTTGAAATGCCGAAACCGAACACGAGCGAAATCGCGAACGGGCGCGGCGTTCTGGTCAAAGTTCTGCGCGTCGGCGTGGACGGCACGGACAAGGAAATCAACAATGCCGAATACGGCGCATCGCCGAACGGCGACGGATTTCTGGTGATCGGTCACGAAGGTTTCGGCATTGTCGAAGAAACGGGCGAAAATGTTCACGAACTCAAAAAAGGCGATTATGTGGTCGCGACGGTGCGCCGTCCGGGAACTTCGATTTATGACGTTATCGGCACGAACGATATGACGACCGACGACACGTATTTTGAGCGCGGCATCAATTTGCGGCACGGTTATTTGTCGGAATATTACGTTGACGATGCCGAATTTATCGTCAAAATTCCGCGCGGGCTGAAGGAAGTCGGCGTGCTTCTCGAACCGATGACGGTCGTTCAGAAAGGCATCACACAAGCGTCTGAAATTCAAAGAAGATTACGAGTCTGGCATCCGAAACGCGCGGCGGTGATGGGCGCGGGCACGATCGGACTTCTCGCGACGCTGGTTTTTAAACTGAAAGGAATGGAAGTCGTCACTTTCGGCAAAACTCCAAAGCCTTATTTAAATTCGGATCTGATCGAGGAATTGGGTGCAAAATATGTTTCGACCGACGATATCGGCGTTCCCGAATACGCCGCGCAAAACGGCGGTTTCGACGTGATTTTTGAAGCGACCGGCTTTTCGCCGATCGTTTTCGACGCGATGCAGGCGCTTGCGAAAAACGGCGTCTTGATTCTTTCATCGGTAACGGGCGGCGACCGCAAAGTCGAGATTCCGGCGGACAAGATCAATCTCGATTTCGTCCTCGGCAACAAAGTGATGGTCGGCACGGTCAATGCCAACCGCGAATATTTCGAGTCAGGCGTCAAGGATCTCTCGCAGGCAAAACTCGAATACGGCGATTGGCTTGACCGGCTTTTAACGCATCCCGTCAAAGGTTTGGAAAATTACGGAGAGCTTTTTGAAAAACTGACCTTGGCAAAAGGCGCGATCAAGGTTTTTTGCGAAGTCGCCGAATTGAATTAGTTTTAGCTTAAATCGGACGCGGATGAACGCGGATTAGGCGGATTTTGGCTGCTTTATTTTTATAAAACCACGAAAATCCGCCTAATCCGCGCAGATCCGGCGTTCCATTCTTTTTACAATTTCAGAGACTTTAAATATTCCCGAAAATCCGCGCCCAAATCCGCGCGTTTGAGCGCAAATTCGACCGTCGCGATCAGAAAACCGAGTTTGTCGCCCGCATCGTGGCGGGTTCCTTCGAGTTTGACGGCGTAAAACGGCTTGCCTTCTTTGAGCATCAGACGCATTGCGTCGGTGATCTGAATTTCGCCGCCCGCACCTTTTTCGGTACGTTCGATGGCGTCGAAAATATCGGGCGTCAGAATATATCTGCCGATGATCGCGAGATCCGAAGGCGCGTCTTCAAATTTCGGTTTTTCGACCATATCCGTGATCTTGAAAACATTCGGCGCGACTTCTTCCGCATCGATCACGCCAAAACGCGAAATTGCCTCGCCCGCAACCTGCATCGTCGCGATGACGGGTGCGTTGTATTTTTCAAAAACCTCGATCATTTGCCTGAGCGCGGGTTTTTCCGCGTCAACCACGTCGTCCGCAAGAAGAACCGCGAATGGTTCGTTTTCGGAAAAATCCTTCGCCTGATAAATCGCGTGTCCGAGTCCGAGCGCTTCTTTTTGGCGCGTGTATGAAATCCGGCAAATTCCGGAAATCGCATGAACCATTTCAAGAAATTCGGTTTTTCCTTTTTCCTGCAGAACGCTTTCGAGTTCGTAGGAAATATCAAAATGATTTTCAATCGAGCTTTTTTCGCGCCCCGTCACGATCAGGATCGATTCGATGCCTGATGCGACGGCTTCTTCGACCGAATATTGAATGAGCGGTTTATCGACAAGCGGCAGCATTTCCTTCGGCGACGCCTTGGTTGCGGGTAAAAATCTGGTGCCGAGTCCGGCGGCGGGAAAAACTGCTTTGCGAATTTTCTGTGTCATAATTAAAAATTCAAGTTTATACAAATCAATAACGACTAGCAATTCTCAAAGCAGTTCGCAAAATCTACTTGATTAAATTCTTGATCGTCATAATTTCACGATCAGTATTATTTCCTACGTCATCAGGTTGCTTTTTGACCGCAATATCGGGAATTACACCTTCGTCTTTTTGTGACTTCAGCGGCGATTGAAAATAGACGGGAATATCAATTTCGACTTTTGAATTCGGCAGCCGCAGAAAATAATAATTACCGCCGTTGATTCCTTGCCGATTTCCGCCCGAAACTTGTCCGACGATTTTGGCAAGTTTGTTTGTTTTGACATAATCCAAAAATTGAAAAGTTGCCGAAGCATTACTCGAATCGGCAATAATAAAGGCTTTGCCTTTGAAATTATCGGCGTAAGGCTCGACTGCCGGATAATTTTCCCCTCCGACGATCTCGAAATAATTTGCGTCGTATTTTCTGAAATTCGCCGCCGGAATGCCGTTTTCGAGCGCGGATTTCAGTTCGTTACTGTATGTATCGAGATATTGCACCAGATCTTTTTGCGCCGCAATATTTCGCACAAGTCGTTTACTTTCAGCATATACGCCAAGTTTTGACTTCGCCAGATAGCGCGCCAATTCAAAACCGACATCCATATCGCCGCCGCCGTTGCCGCGCAGATCAATAATCAGATTTTTTATATTCTTCGCTCTTAATTGGGCAAAAGCATTTGCCAAAAACTCTTTGAATTTAATGATTTTGAGCCGCCAGGTGATTGAATTATCAATCTTTAAGTAACCCGTCTTGTTATCTTGAATCTCGAACTTCCAACCGTTGTCATAAGTCGGCGAAGGTCCGTAACGGTTTGCCATTTCCGCCGTGCGTTCGGCTTTGGTCATCGCCAAAACGCTGAAGGTTGCGGTCTTTTTGGATGTAAAGCCAGTCGCTTCAATCTCATAAATTTCGTCTTTAACAGGAAAGAAAAGCGGAAAATACCAATCAAAAAGGGCATAAAGTTCGGCTTCATTGCGTGTCAATTCAATTGAACTTATCCGATGTTCGAGCGTCCAATTTCCGTCGGCTTTTGTAACAGTCAGAAGTTTTTCGATAATTTCTTTGACCGTTACGCCACTGATTTTCGTGATTTCACTTCCCAACGAGATATTTTTTGACGAAGCATTTGCCGTAATGATCATTTTGCCATCAATGATTTTGAAATAAAACGGCAGATAATTTTTCTGATCGAACATTCCGTTTTTCAAATTATCGCTTTGATTATAAGGATTTGTGTAAGTGTGTCCGCATCTGATTTTATTGGTAAATTGCGAGATCAAGATAAGAAAATCGCCTTCGGACAAAGGATTATTGAGTTTTGCTTCAAATTCGGTAAAATCTTTTTCCAAA
>JBBQOA010000004.1:0-21198 GCA_038330465.1 Pyrinomonadales bacterium | reverse complement strand
CGCCCGTCTGCGCGAAAGCCACGATTGCCGAAATGATAGTTAATGTTGCTGTAAAAGTTAGTTTTTTCATTGTTTTTATCTCCTGTTTTTTGTTTATATTTCGATGTTTAGTTGGGCAGCAGCCGAACCAGTATCAAATTGCCGTTGTAGATACCGGCGACGACCATTTTGTCGTCCGGTTGAATGGCGGCGCGGGCAAAGTTGGTCATTCCGCTCAAATTTGAACAGTAATTTGTTTCCATCGTGGAAAAATCGAGTTCGGTATTTAGACGAAATAGTATTCCGGCAAACTGAAGCAGAACCTTTCCGTCCGTTTGATTTGCGAAAACTTCGGGACAACCTGTGACCGAAAATCCGTTAAAGGGCGACACGCTCGATTCAAAAATGCCGGTCGAACTGAATTTATCCAAAACCAGCGTGCTGCTTCCGTTGCCTGCAAGGTTATTCGTTCGCAATGCGTATTTGCCGTTCGCCATTTTGACCAAACCCGATTCTAAAGTGCCGATCGAATTTGAAGGTGTCGGGAAAAAAGTTAAATCGGTTTGCCCGTTTGATAATTTTCTTTCGAGTCCTTTGGCAGATGAATCATCAAGTTTGACACCGCTGACGGTTATTTTTCCATTCGTTTCGATGACTGTTCCGCTGGCGTTAAAGCCGCGTATTCCGGTTAAAGATTCGCCCGCATTGCCGAAAGTGCCGTCAATCGTTCCGCTCGAATTTAATCTCAGTAAAACAAAGCGGTAACTGCCGCCGATTACCTTGCGAAGACTAAGCAAGAGCTTTCCGCTTTGAATATTAATCTCGGAAAACGTGTTGTTGATGACCGGATAACTTGTCAGTATTTGCAAGCCGCCCTGCCCGAACGTCCGATCTTTTTTACCGTTTATGTCGAATTGCCAGACGGCATAATAACCGTTTGCCTTTCCGCTGACGGCAATTTTTCCGTCAGCCTGAACGACAATATTCTCGCCGACATAATCGCTGTTAAAATTGTTCACTTCGGGACTCGTTGCCGCGCCGTTGCTGCCGAACGCCGTGTCGAGTTGTCCGTTCGATAAATAACGGCGGAGAAAAAAGCCCTTGCCTCCAAAAACCGTAATTTTGTCACCCGTAACCAGAATTTTGCCGTCCGGCTGAATCGCCACTTTGCGGGGAAAATGATTGTTAATCGTATCAATCGCTAAACCCTGAAACCCGAAACTCGTATCAAAATCGCCCCACGCCGCTTTTGTTTCGACCGTTTGAAAAAGCGTTATCAAAGCGATGATAACTATTAAACTCACAGAAAATTTTGAATTATTTGACATTTTATTTTCCTCTTTACTTTAATTTCCAAATAGTTTTTTCATTGATTTATTCTTCTCAAAATGCCGGCAAGCGAATTGCCGTAACTCATCACATACTTCCTCGTTTGCTTCCCGAAGGTGCCGGTACTTTGGGCGCACTCAGGGTCACCGTTTGGCACGCAAAAAACCGTTGTACTGCATGATGCTTCCGCCGCCGGCACCCCAAAAACTAAACCACTGGTATGTTTTCGTTTTATGGTCGGTAACTTTAATAAGTTTATTTGCCGCGCCGAGCGAAATTTGTCTTTTCTTATCCACTTCAACTGTTTCTTCGCCTCCGTAAGAACCCGTGATTTCCAGATTGCTTTGAAATTGCCACTTACTATTTTCAGCCATTATTTTTTCTCCTTTGGATTATTTGTTTTTGGTCTATCTGTTTGATCTATAAACTTTTTACTTCAGCCGCCATTGGCAGATAAGTTCTTTCCCGGTCGGCAAAATGTATGTAAAATAGCCCGTTGAGCCGTTTTTGAACCACGGCTCGATCGGCGGAAGCGGAGCTTTGCCCCAAAAATCGGCGGAAATTAATTCCCCGATCAATGTGCCGGTCTTATTGGAAGTAAGCATCATCGCCACAAAACCGTCGCTGTCTTTGCTCCATTCCCAGGTTCCGCCGTCGCTGGTTCCGTTCTCGCCGCGCCACTCAAATACTTGGGTAACTTGATCGCCGGAAAATTTCTTCTGCGCTATTTCGAGCGTTCCTCCGATCACTTTGCCTTTCATATCCATATTGGTGACATACAAGTAAATAAACATTTCTTTTTCCTCCGAGTTTGTTGTTATAAATAAATTTATTCGTCCGCCGCCGTCTAGTCTTGGACAAAACGAATTTCCTGTTTGAAATATTTGGCGAGCGAATTGCCGCACAACATTGAATCGTCGTTAATATGAATTTCATCGGCTTGTAAAAGTTGTTCGATTTCCGTTGCTGCCACGCGGAAGATCAAAGCAGCTTGTGTTTGCACAAAAAACGCCGTTTTCGTTTGGCAGTTTCGGCAGTAAACAAAATTAGTCGGCGCGCCTTGACTCATTTTGATAATCGTTAAACTATGTGTTTCAATCGTGATTTCCGTGCGTCTTGTTTTTGTTGCGTTCATCATCTTCCTCGCTAATTTTTATTGTCCGCGCCCGTTTTTGCTGTTATCATTGGCTTATTTTCCGAACAGCTGATGACGGTTCTATTCGCGTCTGAAAACATTTTGGCGCGGCGGGATATTAAAAATCCTTAAATTCAAGGCTAAATTTTCTTAAATTTTCCTAAGGGCAATGATGGAACAAGCGGAGAAAACATTTTCCTTTGCAGGTTTTGAGCTGGACACGGCGAAAAGATTGCTTTTGAAAGACGGTCAGCCGCTCGTGCTCAACCCGAAAGCATTTGATTTGCTGTCGGTTTTAGTAAAAAATTGCGGGCAGATTTTGAGCAAGGAAAATTTGCTCGAAACGGTCTGGGAAAATCAATTCGTCGAGGAAAATAATCTCACCGTTCACATTTCCGCGCTCCGTAAAATCTTCGGCGAGAAAAAAGGCGAGCATCATTTTATCGTCACGATTCCCGGCAAAGGCTACAAGTTCGTGGCTGAAATTTGGAATGGCGATGGAAATTCTTTAGCCAAAGCAGATGAATTGTTGCCGAAATCGGACAAGTTGGTGGTCGGCGAAGCAATCATCGGACGCGCCGCCGAAATTGCGGAAATCAAAAGTTTATTCGGGAATGAAGCGATTGGTTTAATTACGCTGACGGGCGCAGGCGGCGCGGGTAAAACGAGTTTGGCAAAAGTTGCCGGAAATGACTTGAAAGCTGATTTTGCCGACGGCGTTTTCTTTGTCGAACTTGCCGCCGTGCGTGATACGGAACTTGTTGTGCCAACGATTATGCAAACGCTCGGTGCGAGTGAAACTGCCAATCAAAATTTTGCAGAGGTTTTGAAAAGTTTCTTACGGACGCGGCAAATTTTGCTGATTTTGGATAATTTTGAACAAATCACCGTTGCCGCGCCGCTTGTCAGTGAACTCTTGGATGCGTCTGCCAAACTCAAGATTTTGATTACCAGCCGCGTCGCGCTTCATCTCGAAAACGAAACGGAATTTCCCGTAAAACCTTTGAGCATTCCGCCGCCGAATGCGAATCTTTCACCTGAAAAATTATCAGGTTATGCGGCAGTCGAATTATTCGTCAAACGCGCTAAAACAGTTAAACCGAATTTTGCTCTGAGCAGTGAAAATGCCAAAGCCATCACCGGAATCTGCCACAAACTCGACGGTTTGCCGCTCGCCGTCGAACTCGCGGCGGCGCGTGTCAAACTGCTTTCGCCCGAATCAATATTTACCCGTCTGGAAAATTCGCTGAATTTGCTGACCGGAAATGCGCCGGATTATTTCCAGCGGACAATGCGCGAAACGATTGGATGGAGCTACGATTTACTTGAGCCGGACGAGCAGAATTTGTTTCGACAGTTAGCAATTTTCGCGGGCGGATTTACGATTGAAGCCGCCGAATCGGTGGTTCGTCATCATTTGCCGGTTGATGATAACGAACAACGAACAATCGACAACGGAAAACCGACAATAGAAGTTCTCAATCTGATTGAATCGTTGATTGACAATAATCTTTTGACGGTCAGAGAGCAGTGGGTTGGCGATGCGCGTCTGCAAATGCTCGAAGTCGTCAGAGAATTTGCGCTTGAAATGTTGGAGAAAACGGGAGAATTCAGCGAGTTACAGCAAATTCACGCGCAATATTTTCTTTCGTTAGCCGAAGAAGCCGAACCGTTTTTGATGAGTAAAATGAGTAATGAATGGCTTGCGAAATTAGAAAACGAACACGACAATTTTCGCGCCGCGCTTGCTTGGTCTTTGAAAAATAACGGCGAAACTGCGGCACGGATCGCGGCATCATTGCGCTATTTTTGGTTAAATCACAGTCACTTGAGCGAAGGTCTTTATTGGAGTAAGGCGGCTTTGCAAGTTACTGAAACCACTATTTCCGAAGCGCGTTCCAAATTGTTGCTGTCAAACGGTTTATTTCTCAAAAATTTCGGAGAATTTGATGCGGCGAAAAAAAGTTACCGGAAAACCTTGACGGAAAGCCGCGAGATAAATGATTTATCGCAAATTATCAAAGCTAATCACGGTTTAGCGGCAATCGCCGTTTTGGAGAAAGATTTTGCGGCGGCGCAGATTTTTCAGGAAGAATCGCTCGCTCTCAGCCTTCAATTGAACGATGAAATGCAGACTGCTTTTACCTTGTGTGCGCTCGGTGATTTGGAAATGAGCCGGGGAAATCCTTCGTCCGCCCGTCCTTGGCTCGAAGAATGTCTGGTTCTCTCCAAAAAACTCGGTAACAAACATCTTCTGACCACGACTTATTTTAATTTGGGAATAGTTGACTATCAGGAAAATGAATACGATACGGCGGCTTCAAATTTTGCCGAATCTTTAGACATCGCGCGGGAAATGGACAATAAAACGCTGATTTCCTGCGCGTTTGATGGATTTGCTGCGCTTGCCGTAAAAAACGGAAATGCCGGACAATCCGCCAAACTCGCGGGCGCGGCGGAAAATTTGCGCGAATCAATCAGTTATCAACTCGAAACCGGCGACGAAGTATTCCGCGAAAAATATCTGCAAACGACCCGCGCCGCGCTCGGCGAAAAAGCGTTTGCCGAAATTTATGAGCAAGGCAGAGCGATGAATGCAGAACAATCCGTCGCGCTGGCTGAAATTTTAATTTCCCCGCATACCGAAATCATTATCGAAACGCATAAGTTAGAGCGCGTTGTTATTGAAGAAGAAATCGTTGAATCTGAAAAGACACTGAAACCCGTTAGACAAATCATCCGGTCAAATGAAAAAACGGGCGATTTGATTTGGCTGAAAAATAATCTTGCCGCAATAATCATCGCGGTTTTGGCATTGGCGGCAATCGGCGGTAATTTTTGGCTGAACGGAAAATCTTCAAACGGTGTTTCGTTTGTAAGTTTCACCGTCAAACAACTAACGACGAACGGCAAGGTCGGTCTTGCCGCGCTTTCGCCGGACGGCAAACTTTTCGCTTATACGACCGATGATTTGGGACAGAGAAGTTTGTGGCTCGGCTATGTTGACGGCGGAAATAATTTACAGCTTCGTCCCTCAGCGGAGACGGTTTATTCCGCGCTCGCGTTTGCGCCCGACGGCAAACGGCTTTATTTTTCCAGCCGCGATGCACAGAATCCGAAAACCGCGTTGTATAAAATTCCTGTGCTTGGCGGCGTGGCGGAAAAGGTTTTCGATGAAATTTCCGATTTCAGTTTGTCGCCCGACGGCACGCAAATCGCTTTCAGCCGCGACGATTCGGCAAATAAAAAAGAAATTTTGATGATTGCCGATTTGAATAACGGCGAAAAGCGCGAAATTGCGGCATTTCCGAAATCTTATTTTTTCTCCGCGCTCGATGCGGAAACGCTTTCGTGGTCGGCGGATGGCAAGCGTCTGGCTTTTGCCGGAGTGGAAACGGATATTTTTAAATCGGATCTTGTGACGGTCGAAATTTCGAGCGGCAAAATCGAACGCTTCAAAAGCGACGATTGGCGCGAAATCTCGAAAACGGCTTGGCTGGCGGACGGAAACATTTTGATTACCGCGACAACGGGTGCGGCTCGCTGGTCTTCGGTGCCGCAATTCCGCATTATTCACGTCGAACTTCCGCGCGGGAAGACACGCGAAATCACGACCGACAGGAGCAGCTATAGCGCGTCTTTGAATCTTTCCGCCGCGTCGGATTTGCTGCTTTCGGTCGAACACCGGCAGCTTAATAACATCTGGCTCGCGCCTGTTGAAGATTTAAGCGCGGCGCGGCAAATTACGTTTAGTTCATTCGGCAAATACGACGGGCTTTGGGGAATGGATTTCACGCCCGACGGAAAAATTATCTACACCAATTCCGACACGCAAAGCTCGTTTATTTCGCAGATGAACGCCGACGGAACAGAGCAAAAACAATTGACCGCCGCCGGTTCGGTTGACAGCGTTTTGAATGTTTCAAACGAAGGACGCTACATCGTTTTTCATTCAAATCGCGGCGGCGGTTTCGACATCTGGCGAATGAATATTGACGGCACTAATCCGTTGCAGCTAACCTTCGGACATCAAAATTATCAGCCGTTCGTTTCGGCGGATAATCTGTGGGTTTATTACAAATCACGCGAAAACGGCGCGGGCGATTTGCGCCGCGTTTCGATTGACGGCGGGGCGTCCGAAATCCTCAGTGACAAAGAAACATCGTGGCTCAGTTTCTCGCCTGACGGCAAATATTTCGCCGCTTCATACATCACCGACAAACAGCGTCTGGCAATTTTTTCGGCACAAAACAACGAGGTTCTGAAGCAATTCGACATTCCGAAAGGCGGCACACTTTCGATGGGTTCGCACTGGTCGCCCGACAGTCTTGCGGTCGTCTATCGAGATTACAATTTCGGCTACTGGAAACAATCCATCGAAGGCGGCGAAGCGCACAGATTGGAAGGCTTGCCGAAGGAAAAATTCTACAATTTCACCTTTTCAAAAGACGGCAAATGGTTCGCCTTCGTGCGCGGACAGGAAATCCGCGATGTCGTATTAATCGAAAACACCAAATAGAAAAATGCAAAAGTTTGAATAACTTTTGCATTTTTACTTTTATTTTTGCGTTTAATTCATTCGCATCGGTTTGCGCGGCATTTTTTCGTCCATCATCGCGGTTTGATAAACGAACGCCGCCATAATGGTCGCCGCCTGTTTCATATCTTCGGCTTGGATACGGTCGTAAACGTCCTCGTTCGAGTGATGCGTTCGACTGTCGTATTCGATCACGTCCTGAATGAACTGAAAGCCGGGAAGTCCGATTCTATCAAACGAAAGATGATCGGTGCCGCCCGTGTTCTGCATCGTCAGCGTTGACGCGCCCATTTCACCGAACGGCGCGAGCCACGTTCGGAAGATCGGCGCGACCTCTGAATTGCCCTGCATATAGACGCCGCGAATCTTGCCCGTCCCGTTGTCGAGATTGTAATAGGCGGAGAGTTTGTCGTAATCGGCGCCTTTGACGAGTTCGGGTTTCGGCGCATTCGGCTGCGGAATTCCGAAGATATTGCCGCCGCCTTTCATCTCGCCAAAGTGTTGTTTGACATAGTTCGACGAACCGAAGAGCCCTTGTTCTTCACCCGACCAGAGTGCGACACGAATCGTCCGGCGCGGCTTTAAGCCCGATGCCATAATAATTCTTGCAGCTTCCATCGCGACGGCGACGCCCGCGCCGTTGTCGGTCGCGCCCGTTCCCGAATGCCACGAATCCATATGTCCGCCGAGCATCACGAGCTCGTCTTTGAGGTTCGGATCGGTGCCTGGAATTTCGGCGACCGTGTTATATGCCATCGCGTCGTCGTCGTGATACTGAACCGCGAGATCGACCGTCATCTGCAGCTTTTGTCCTGCCTGAATCATTCTGACCAGACGATTGTAATCTTCGGTCGCGACGGTCATTTGCGGAACCATTTTCGATTCGGCTTCTTTGTCCCACGGCTGCAGACGTTTTTGCGTGAAAAAGTCCATCGGATTTGCCGGAATGTCAGCGGCAACCGAGGCTTGCTGAACGAAAATCGTTCCGCCGCTGCCGTTGAAACTGTTGTCAACAACGACCGCCGCGCCTTCGTCGATCAGAAATTTCGAGCGTTTCAAGCCGTTCATAAATCTTTCTAAACGCGCCTGCATCTGGTTCGGATTTCCCTGCTGCTGCGGACGTTGAATGCTATTCGGGTCGGGCGAATTCGCCATTTCGAGCAGCTCTTTGTCGGAGAGGCGCGAGCCGTAGCCGTCAAAATCGGCTTTGATGTCGCGAATATCGGACATCAGCACGATCTTGCCCTTGAGCTGACCTTTGTATTTTTCGTAATCGGCATCGGTTTTCGCGTCGAAATAAACGACATCCGCCGTCAAAACCGTTGACGGTTGGACGGTCGGCATCGTCATTTTACTTTTTTTGTCTTTCGGATTCATCATCGTTTGCGGCGCGGCGATGCTGATGCCGGGCGACCACGCCTTCGGATAAGCGATGATCGGAAAAGCGTAAGGTGCTGAAACCTGTGCCGAAAATCGTTTCAATTCCCAGCCGCGTCCGAACGGTCCCCACGCTTCGAGATGCGCATTTTGCATGCCCCATTTTGCCATCGTGTCGCGCGTCCATTCGTTGGCACGTTTCAAATTCGGCGAAGCCGTCAGCCGTGCGCCGATCACGTTCGTCAAATAATTCAAGGTCTCCATGACCTGCGAATTTTTCATTCCTTCGTCTTTGATCTTATCGATCGTTTCTTTCGGGGCTTGGTAGATCGCGCCTGATTGCGCAAAAGCCGCCGTCGGGATCAAGATAGCGCAAAGCAAAAATGCGCTCACTAATTTGCGTCGTAACATTTACTGATTTCTCCTGAAAATTATGGTTTGAATCTGTCTGAAAAGATTTGTTTGTATAGACGGCAAGAAATGAGAAAAAGTTTCAGATTTGTAAATTTAATCCAAAATTTGCGATCTACTCGCTTTTCCAGGTCAGCGTGTAGGCGGGCGGCATATTTTTGACGACGAGCTTGCTGCGTTTTGATCTGCCGTAGCGGTTGCGCATAAATTTGCGCAGTTTTAAGGCGGTCGGCATATAGTAGCCGTGCGCGTATTGAAAGGTGCGAAATGTGCAGTCGCCTTCCTTCATAAATCCGTCGATCTGCAAAAGTATCTTTTCGCTGATTTCGACGGGCAGGGAAACGAATGGCAGACAGCAAATAATATAACGGACCTTGCCCAAACCCGAGTTCTCGTAAATCGCCGAAGTTTCACAGGCGGTGCCGCAGACGATGTTCAGATCCGCGTATTTTTCTTTGAGCGTTTTGACCAGATTGTCGTCGAGTTCGATGCCGAGATACGATTCGTTATTCGGAAGTTTATGCTGTAAAAACTTGGTGATCGCGCCCGTCCCGACGCCGAGTTCGATGACGATATTATTCTCGTCGGGTTCGATTCCTTCAAGCATCGTCGCGGCAAGCTCGGGCGACGACGGGGCAATTGCGCCGACCTTGAGCGGGTTTTTGAGAAATGCTTGTAAAAATTGAAGGTTTTCGTTCATTCCAAATCTTTATTTCGCCGGAATAGAAACTTCGGATTCGCCGGCGGCGGCGGTATTTGTATCAGCCACCGAGATTTTATACTCACAACTTTCGGTTTGGCAATAGCGAATCGTTCCTTCTTTTTTCGTCGTCTTTTCAAAAACGAACGGCGCGCTGCATTTCGGACACGGTTCGATGATCGGTTTGTCCCAGTAAACCTCGTCGCATTTCGGATAATTCGTGCAGCCGTAAAAGGCTTTGCCGCGCCGCGATTTTTTGACGGCGATCTCGCCTTTTTTGCATTTCGGACAAGGAATTCCGAGCGTTTCGCGTTTTATGTAATCGCATTTCGGATAATTCGAACACGAAATAAATTCGCCGAAACGTCCCGTCCGGATAACGAGTTTGGCGCCGTCCTTCGGACAAATTTCGTCGAGCTCGACCGGCGGCGCGACCGTGACCGTTGCGCCGCTTTTTTTATCGATCTTGCGAATATTTTTGCATTCGGGATAACCCGTGCAGCCGTAAAACGAACCGAAGCGACCTTTTTTCAAAGCCATCGGCTTGCTGCACAATTCACAATTCGGAACTTCTGTTTCTTCCGCCGCGCCGGCTTCCACCGCATTACCGCTCGCGTCCGTCTTGCGGCTCGCGACCTCACGCGTCGTTTTGCATTCGGGATAATTCGTGCAGGCGAGAAATTGACCGAACCGCCCGAATTTGATGACCATCGGCGATTGGCATTTTTCGCAGACTTCGTCAGTCGGGATCGAGGCTTTCTTTTTGTCTTTCAAGCTGACTTCGGCGTTTTTCAAATCGACCGAAAACTTATCGTAAAAACCGCGCAAAGCGTCGCGCCAGTTGATCTTTCCTTCTTCGATCTCGTCGAGTTGTTTTTCCATCCGCGCCGTGTAGGTCGGATTGAAAAGATCGGCAAAACCCGCGACCAAAACGTCGTTGACGGTCGTGCCGAGTCCGGTCGGATGAAACCTGCCTTCAATTCGTTCGACATATTCGCGGTCCTGGATCGTCGTCATGATCGACGCGTAGGTCGAAGGTCGTCCGATGCCTTGTTCTTCGAGCGCTTTGACCAGAGTGGCTTCCGTAAAACGCGGCGGCGGTTCGGTAAAATGCTGTTCGGGCGTGATCTGATTGAGTTTCAGATTCTCGCCCTTTTCGACTTTCGGCAGATTCAATTCGGCGTCATCGTCCTCTTCGGCAGGTTTTTCATCGCGTCCTTCCTGATAAACCTTCAAAAATCCGTCGAATTTCTGCACCGAACCGGTCGCCCGAAACAGAAAACGTCCGGCTTTGATATCGATCGTTGTCTGATCGAAGATCGCCGGCGCCATCTGCGAAGCGACAAATCTTTGCCAGATCAAACGGTAAAGCCGATACGCATCATTATCGAGGTAACTCTTCAACTTTTCGGGCGTGCGGGTCGCATCCGTCGGGCGGATCGCTTCGTGGGCGTCCTGAGCGCCGCCTTTTGTTTTGTAAAAATTCGGTTTGGCGGGCAAATATTCGCCGCCGTAATTTCCGCCGATAAAATCTCTGACTTCGGCGAGCGCCGTATCGGAAACACGTGTCGAATCAGACCGCATATAAGTGATCAGTCCGACCAGACCTTCGCTGCCGATCTCGACGCCTTCGTAAAGTTTCTGCGCGACCGACATCGTTTTCTTGACCGGAAAACCCAACTTTCGCGAGGCTTCCTGTTGCAATTTTGAAGTGATGAACGGCGGCGTTGCGTTGCGCTTGCGTTCCTTGGTCGTCACCGAATCGACGATAAACTGTTCTTTTTCGGCTTCCGCGACGATGTCTTTCGCCGTCGCTTCGGTTTTGATATGCGTTTCGTTCTTTTTAAGGTCCTGATCAAAACCGCTGGTTTTGACCGTCAGATCCTCGATCTTAAAAAGGCGCGCATCGAATTTCGGCGGCAGCGCGGCGGACAGATTCGCGATGATCGTCCAATATTCGGTTTCAACAAACGCTTCGATCTCGCGTTCGCGGTCAACGACGAGCCGCACTGCGACCGTCTGCACGCGTCCGGCGGAAAGCTTGCCGCCGATGTTCTTCCACAAGATCGGCGAAACTTTATAACCGACCAGACGATCGAGAATTCGCCGCGCCTGCTGCGCGTCAACGAGATCCTGATTAACTTGCTTCGGTTCCTTAAATGCGTCCTTGATCGCATTTTTCGTGATCTCGTTAAACATCACGCGAAAAACTTCTTTCTTCGACTTTTTCGGGACGATCTCTTCGGCAAGATGCTGGCAGATCGCTTCGCCTTCGCGGTCAGGGTCAGCCGCGAGATAGATCGTGTCGGCGACTTTGGCGGCTTTTTTCAGATCGGAAACGGTTTTTTTATTGTTGCGTTTCTTGATGTCGGGAATTACTTCATAGAGCGGCTCGAAATTATTTTCGATGTCGACGCCGAGTTCCTTGGTCGGCAGATCTTTAATATGACCAATCGAAGCGAGCACAAGATAATCGCTTCCGAGGTATTTGTTGATGGTTTTCGCTTTTGCCGGCGATTCGACGATAACTAAATTCTTTGCCATTTTTGAAAAAAATATGTCAGACGCATTTTTTGCGCTGACATTCTGACTTCTAACACCTTTAATTGAGCGGTGTCAATCCGCAATCGGATTATTTAATGCAAACTTCCAACTCACGTGTTGCCTCTGATGATAGTTTCCCGCGAAGAGTTTGCCGCTGAAAATAACCGATTATTTCAGGCTTTCCGAAAAAAATCATTTTCCGGCAGCGATCAGATCTTTTGCTTGTGAAAGCGTCAAGGCGTCAAATTCAAACTGCCGCCAAGTTTCATTTTGAGGATTAAAAACGTGAATCGTTTTGATCGAAGCATCTTTCAAATAAGCCCGAATTTCCAGTTCTCCGGTTTCGGTTTCGACAAATTTGACTTCGCGGATCGTTTCCGACGGCGCGAATTTGAGAGGTGTGTTTTCAAGTTTCTCAAGCGCTTCGGACATTTCTTCAAGCGACAGGAACGGCTCAAAACCGTAGGCGCGGGGCCGGGCGTGACATTTATCGCTGCCGGCATCGAAGTCGCGGCACATCTTTGGACGCTGATCGTAAATTTTACAAGCCGTCGGCGCGCCCGGTTCGATTTGCAAAAATGCGCAGGCGAGAGTTTCCGCGTCGCGCCGCAGATAACAGTTAACCGTTATTTCTTTTTCCCGCCCCGCGATCGTGATGTCCCAATATTCTGCGGCGGAAAGTTTTCCGTCGTCCGCCGGACGGACGCCGACACAAAGCATCGCCGCACAGCACGCTCCGCACGATAAGCAATCGGGAATCGGCGTCTCCGGCGGCGTGATGACATTTGCCGGTGCGCTTGACGGATAAACCTTTTGGAATAATTTGCGGCGGCGGCAGATTTTGCCAGATTTGTTCATACATCGCGACGATCATTGGGTAAAAATCATCTTCCGCGATTTTATTTTGTCGAGTTATTTGAACAAAATCGGTTTTCATATTTTTCTTGCGTAAAAATTTCCGGGCAAGCTGCGGATCAGATCTTTGAGATCCAATTTTACCAGCGCGCCGTTCAGCTCGCCGAACGACAAACCGCTCGTTTCGAGTAAAGAATCAATATGAACCCGCTCATCAGCCGATAAAATGTCCCAGATCTTGCGTTCGTTGGTGCTCAGACCGGCGGGCGCGAGGATCGGCTGCGGCGATTTTTCGTTTGTATTTTTCTCGTCAAGCTGCGGCGGCAGAATCCGCGCGGAAATCTCTTGGGGAAGTTCGGTGACGACGTCCTGCCATTGCTGAACGAGTTTCGCGCCCGATTTTATCAAATAGTTCGTCCCGATCGAATTGCGCGACGTGATATTTCCGGGCACCGCGAGCACTTCGCGGTTTTGTTCCATCGCGAGCCGCGCCGTGATCAGCGAACCGCTTCGTTCGGTCGCTTCGGTGATCAAAACTCCCAAACTCAAACCGGAAATTATTCGATTTCGATACGGGAAATTCTCTTTGAGCGGCGGCGTTTCGAGCGGAAATTGCGAAACGACGGCGCCGCCCGAGGCTAAAATTTCGTCAACCAGTTTCGCGTTTTCCTTTGGATAAACGCTGTCGATTCCGGTGCCGAGTACGGCGATCGTTCTGCCTTTCGCGCGAATCGCGCCGCGGTGCGCCGCCGTGTCGATTCCGCGCGCGAGTCCCGAAACAATGCAGATTCCGCGCTCTGCCAGATCGCGCGCGAGCATTTCCGAGGCGTTTTCGCCGTAGGTCGAACAGCGCCGCGAACCGATCACGGCGATCGACGGCGCCTCGAAACACGAAGCCCAATCGCCTTTGACGTATAAAGTGATCGGCGGATCGGCGATCTCGCGCAGCAAATACGGATAACTGCCGTCATCGAGAATCAGCACGTCGCCGCCGAGCGCTTTTACTTTATTAAGTTCGCCGACCGCCTGCGCGTGAAATTCGCGTTTAAGGATGCTCTCGATCGTTTCGGCGCTGAGCCGAAGCGATTCGAGTTCGCTGCGCGTCGCGTGAAAAACATTTTCGGCGGAACCAAATCTTTCGAGAAGGCGGGTTGCTTTCCGGGGACCGATGCCCGGCGTCATATTTAGTGAGATCCATTCTTTCATAACGATTTATACCGATTTCGGATTTGTGATTGCGGATTGCGGATTTCTTTTTTCTTTAGATGTTTTGATCGATGCAATAACGATCGAGAGAATCTGATTTCCTTCGTCCAGCAGGTTTATGAGTAAGTTTTCTTTTAGAAGATTTCCTTCAATGAGTTATTCCATCCAATAAATTGATTCGTCCGTCTCTTCTTCAACGATGCTCAATTTATGAATAAAATCGGCGGTCGATTTTGCGCGGCACGCTGACCGGTAATTTGCGCCGACCGAAGTGCCGCTTCGCAAAAGTTGTTTTCCGATAATTTGTGCCGCTAAATTGGGCGGCAAATTTTGAACCAATCTGAGAATCCGTAAGGCAAATTGCTTGGTTCGGGTTTTCATTTCTTCGTAAGTCATAATATTCATTCCTTAATTTAAGATTTAAAATTATTTCAAATCTTCGTGAGTTAAGCCTGCATGAGCAGTGGTAGTGGTTTCTTATTTTCAAAAATCAACAATCCGAAATCCAAAATCCAAAATCGAATTGGCGGAGGCGTGTCGGAGTCGAACCAACCTGAGGCTTGCTCTCACAATCTCACAAACGGTTTTGAAGACCGCGCCCATCACCGGACAGGATGCGCCTCCGCAATGAAAAACGTGTTATCAAACTTAGGCGTTTTTGCAAAATTCTGTCAAGTATTTTCGCAAAGTTTTTAAATATTCTTTCGGCGGGAGGTTTGCTTGACCGTCTAATTTGCGCGTGTTATTCTTTCTATTTTGAAATAGAGAGCGTTTTCCGCTCTATGTTATTAAGCAATCTTTTTAATTAAATATTAGTATATGGTTTTGTTAGCTTTTGCCGAAACAGTTCAGCTTGTGCCGGACGGCACGATTTTTATCCACATCGCCTTGATCTTATTGATGATCTGGGTTTTGAACCGGACATTTTTTCGTCCGATCAACCGGATCATCGAAGCGCGTGAAAAGAATAAGGGCGGGCACTCCAGCGAATCGGTAAAACTTTTGCAGGAAGTTACCGAAAAAGAGTCGAAATACAACGAAGCATTGCTCGATGCGCGTTCGAAAGGCTACGAGCTGATCGAAAAAGAACGCACCAAAGCCTTAAACAAAAAGCAGGAAAAGATCGCCACGGCAAAACAAGAAGTCCATCAAACGCTCCTTGCGGAAACGACGGAACTCGAAAACCAAACAGCCGAAGCGCGGCAGATAATTGCGACGGAAGCCGAAAAAATGGCGGAAAAAATCAGTTCGAATATTTTAAGAGCGTAAGTTTTTTAATCTGAGATTTCAGATTTGAAATTTCAAATCTATTTTTATGTTAGCTTTTATTTACAGTTTTATTTTAATTTTTGCCGAAGGCGGCTGGTGGGCAAAAGCCGCGCCTTACTTGAATTATCCGGGTTTTGAAGCGTGGAAATTTTTGAATCTGACGATTTTCATTTTGATCATGGTTTATCTTTTGAAAAAGCCTTTGAGTCAAGCCTTTAAAACCCGCCGCGAAACGATTCGCGCCGAACTCATCAAAGCCGAAGAAGAAAAACAAGCGGCACTCGCCAAATTGACGACCGCCGAAGCCAAAATCGCCCGCATCGAATCCGAATCGGAAGAGATCGCCGACAAAGCCAAACAGGAATCCAAAGAGGAAAAAGCGCGGATCGCGCAGGAAGCCGACGACGAAATAAAACGTCTGAAAGCGCAGGCGGCAAGCGAGATCGACCGTAAATCTCAACAGGTCAGATTGCAGCTTCGCCGATTTTCCGCCGAGGAAAGCATTCGTCTCGCGGAAGAAAAGATCAGGAAAAACATCAACGCGAAAAAAGATGCCGAACTTGTCAAAGCCAACATTAAATCAATCGGAGGTTTAAACTAAAATGAGCGTTGAAACCGTTGCCCGCCGTTACGCGACCGCGTTGGCGGATGTCGTTTTGAAACACGGCGAAACCGAAGTCGTTAAAAACGAGTTAAAAACCTGGGAAGATCTGATCAAATCGAACAACAACTTACAGACCCTTTTTGCCAATCCCTCGATTGCGCATCTCGGCAAAGAAAAGGTTTTAGAAGGATTGCTGGCGAAAACCAAACCGTCGAAAACGACGGCAAATTTTCTGCGCGTTCTTTTGAAAAACAGCCGTTTGACCGAACTTGGCGAGATCAATGAAAAATTCGCGTCCGTGTTGGATGAAAGAAACGGAATTATCGGCGCTGAAGTTATTTCGGCGCGTCCGTTGTCCGAAGCCGAAAAGGCGGAATTTCAACTGAATTTAGGAAAACTGACGGGCAAGAAAGTAAATTTAAATTTTAATATCGACGAAACTATTATCGGCGGAGTCGTCACGCGGGTCGGTTCGACCGTTTATGACGGCTCGGTCAAAACACAATTAGAAAGTCTTAAAGAACAACTGGTTAATGGATAATGGATAATGGATAATGGATAATTCAAGACACCGCCATTCATCATTTACCATTCATCATTAAAATAATATGGAAGCAATTAAAGCCAACGAAATTAACGAAATTATACGTTCTCAAATCGAGAATTTTGATGCGAGTATGACCGTCAACGAAGTCGGCACGGTTATCAAGGTCGGCGACGGGATCGCCGAGATCCACGGACTCGAAAAGGTCATGGCGGGCGAACTGCTCGAATTTCCGCACGGCGTGCGCGGGCTCGCTCTGAACCTTGAAGAAGACAAGGTCGGAACCGTGCTTTTCGGTGATTTCCAAAAGATCAAAGAAGGCGACGAAGTCAAACGCACGCGCCGGATCATGAGCGTTCCGGTCGGCGATGCGATGATCGGTCGCGTCGTTGACGCGCTCGGCAATCCGATTGACGGAAAAGGCGAGATCATCACGAGCGAATTTAATCCGGTCGAAAAGATCGCGCCCGGCATTATTGACCGCCAACCCGTGAAAGAACCGCTGCAAACCGGACTCAAAGCGATCGACGCGATGGTGCCGATCGGTCGCGGACAGCGCGAACTGATCATCGGCGACCGCCAAACGGGTAAAACCGCCGTCGCGATCGACACGATTATCAACCAGAAAGGCAAAGACGTGATCTGTATCTACGTCGCGATCGGTCAAAAGGCTTCGACCGTTGCGCAGGTCGTTCAGAAACTCAACGATTACGGCGCGATGGATTACACGATCGTTGTTTCGGCAACGGCTTCGGATCCGGCGGCGATGCAGTTTCTCGCGCCTTATTCGGGCGTTGCGATCGGCGAATTTTTCCGCGATAACGGTCGCCACGCGCTGACGATTTACGACGATCTTTCAAAACAAGCGGCGGCTTACCGCGAAATTTCTTTATTGTTGCGTCGTCCGCCGGGTCGTGAAGCTTATCCGGGCGATGTTTTCTATCTTCACTCGCGCCTTTTGGAAAGAGCGGCGAAAATGTCGGACGCGCGCGGCGGCGGCAGCTTGACGAGCCTTCCGATCATCGAAACGCAAGCGGGCGACATTTCGGCGTATATTCCGACCAACGTGATCTCGATCACTGACGGACAGATCTTTCTTGAATCTGACCTTTTCAACTCCGGCGTGCGCCCGGCGATCAACGTCGGAAACTCGGTTTCGCGCGTCGGCGGTTCGGCGCAGATCAAGGCGATGAAACAGGTCGCGGGAACGCTCCGGATCGATCTTGCGCAGTTTCGCGAGCTCGCGGCGTTTGCGCAATTCGGTTCGGATCTCGACAAATCAACGCAGGATCAGCTCGAAAAAGGAAAACGTCTGACCGAAGTTTTGAAACAAGGTCAGTATCAGCCGATGGAAGTCGAAAAACAGGTTTTCATTATCTGGACGGTTTCCAACGGTTTCGCGGGCGACATTGCGGTCGAAGATCTGAAACGTTTTGAAACGGAATTGTTTGATTTTATCGACAATTCGAATCCGGCGATCTTAGAAACTTTACGGACGAAAAAATCAATCGACGACGATTTGAAAGCCTCAATGAAAGAAGCCGTCGAAGATTTCAAGACAACCCGCTGGAACAAAGATGCGGCAGGCGCGAACGCCTAACAATCTCGGATTTCGGATTTCGGATTTCGGATTTGTCTAACGTAGAATTTTCCCTTTCACTTTAGACAAATCCGAAATCCGAAATCCAAAACCCCAAATCGAATTATGGCTAGTTTACTGGATATGCGACGGCGGATTAAGTCCGTCAAAAACACACAGCAGATCACCAAAGCGATGAAAATGGTCGCGGCGGCAAAGCTCAAGCGCGCGCAGGATCGCGTCACGGCGGCGCGTCCGTTTGCCAAAAAGATGTCGGAAGTTCTCGGCAATCTGAGCGGACGGATCGGCGACGAATTTTCATCGCCGCTGCTCGACGCGCGCGGTGACGAAAAATATTTGATCGTGCTCGTCAGCGCCGACAAAGGTTTATGCGGCGGTTTTAATACCAACGTGATGAAAGCGGCGCAGAATTTCTTAAAGGAAAACGCGGGCAAACAGACCGAAATGATCCCGGTCGGACGCAAGGGACGCGATTTTTTCAAACGCCGTGAAATGTTGTTTGTGCAGGAATATGTCGGTTTAACGAATTCGGGGCGCGTCGAATACAAGGACGCGGCGGAAATTGCGCAAAAGGTCATCAAAACCTTTACGGAAGATACGACGATCGACAAGGTTTTTCTCATTTTTACCGAATTCAAAACCGTTCTCTCGCAAAAACCGGTCGTCGAACAATTGCTGCCGATCCCGAAAATTGCGGCAGACGGCGAAAATACGGACGCGCAAGCCGAATATATTTACGAACAACCGCCCGCCGAGATCTTCGGCAAGCTTTTACCGAAACAGGTTGAAACGCAAATTTACCGCGCGATGCTCGAATCGATCGCTTCCGAACAAGGTTCGCGAATGACGGCGATGGATTCCGCGTCGAAAAATGCCGGTGAATTGATCGACACGCTGACGCTTAATATGAACCGGATTCGGCAGGCGGCGATCACCAAAGAAATCATCGAAGTCGTTTCGGGCGCGGCGGCAGCCGGCTAGTCAATGACGGATTTCAATTTACGTATGACGGAAAAAATGTAATTGAAAATGTTAAAAACTGAAGGATCAGACAAATGGCGCGGGCGAATTATTCGTTACGCGCCATTGATTTTATGGGCGGCGGTGATCTTTACCGCGTCGTCAACCGCCGGCGCGAGTCAAAATACTTCGCTCATCATTCGCCCGCTGCTCGAATGGCTTTTTCCCGCCGAGCCTGCCGCGACTTTGGATATTTATCACGGCTACATTCGCAAATGCGCGCATTTCATCGAATACGGCGTGCTCGCTTTTTTGGCTTCGCGCGCCTTTTGGAATTCGTCCGTCCGGGTTTTACGACAATTTTGGTTTATCCCGGCATTTTTGACGGTCTTTTTGATCGCTTCGACCGACGAATACAACCAGAGTTTTAACGTTTTGCGAACAGGCACGATTTACGATGTTTGGCTCGATTGTTTCGGCGGAATATTTGTGATTCTAATTTTTTCGGCTGTTCGATATTTCGGGCGGCGCAAGAAATAATACCGAGTTGCGTGAAAAAATAAGATTTATGAGCTGCGGATAAATGCGGACGAACGCGGATTTTAATTGATTTATCTGCGTTCGTCCGCGTTTATCCGCGGCTAAATTTTATCTTACATATTTACGCAACTCGGTATTAGGTCGAACTGCAAACTTCAGAATCTGAAGCGTATTCCGAAACGAACATTTCGGGGCAGTTGGAAAAGATTCGGCTGATTGTAATCATTCCGAAATCCGGTCGAACTAACGCCGCGTGAATTCAGATAGTTTTGAACGAATTGCCGGATTCCGCTGCCGTTCAGAATCGTTTGATAGACGGCGGCTTGGCTCGTACAGGTCGGACAGCCGCCCTGCGTTAGAGTCGAGCTCGTGAAATTGGTCGCGCTGATCGATGTTTGCCGACTTAGTTCATTGCGTTCGTCAAAAAGATTGAGAAAAATTACAAAGGGTTCGATCGAAAATCCATTGTCCCGCCCGAATCGATAACGATGACTGATCAGCAGATCGGTTTCGGAAAAAGTTTCGGTTCTGCCGAGATCGCCGCGTTTGAATAAGATTGACGGCGAGATGCTGTAGAGACTGTAAATGCTCGTCAACGGTGTGCCTGATTGAATGGTCGTAAACGCCGAAACCGAAGTTTGGTTGGCATCGCCTTTCCAATCGAATGAATAGCCGCCGTAAGCCTTGAAAACGTGTGGTCGATCGGTCGCAAGGCGTCCGTTGTCGGGATTGCCGTTGGCATTAAATCCCGCCGCCGGAAGATCAAAATATCTTGTGACGTTCGGCGACACGCGTCCGAATTCGTCCGAGCTTGCGAGACCCGAATAGTTGCCGAAAAGACGGCTGTAGATATAGGCTGCGTTAAAGAAATAATTTTTCGACCACCGTCTATCGAGTCTGATTTCGAACGCGTCATATTTGCGCTCGGCTTTCGGACAAGGCAAATTTGCGCGCGCGGTAATGCCGCAAATTTTCCCAAACCCCGGATTTCCGATCGTATAAACTTCGCTGCCCTGATTATTGAGGCTTGAAACGTCTTCAACCGCGCGGTCGAGTTGACGATGATCAAATCGCGCTGCAAGCAGAAAAACTCTTCCAAAAAATTGTTCGACGCCGATTGAATATTCGCTGCTGCGCGAAGGTTTCAGATCAGGATCAATGACCGGCAAAGTGTTGATAAATTCCGGAATATTCGATGGAATGGTAAAGCCGAACTGACAAACCGACCAACCGCTGCCGCCGATGATCGGACAATTTCCGTTCGGATTATCGACGTTGTTGCCGAGAATTCGCGGCAGCGTGTAGTTGGTATAAGCCGCGCCGCGCGACGGCAGAATTTCAAAATAATCGCGATAAAAGACCTCGGCGAATTGTCCCTGAAAAGCATTGTATTTGAGACGGTCGTAAAACCAACCGTAACCGCCGAAAATTTTTGTTTTGCCGTTGCCGAAAACATCGAAGGCAAACGGCTTTGTTGCATAAATAGCCAGATTTCCAATTTTCAATTTTAATCTCAGATCGTGACTTTGTAACTGTCCGGCATTCCCAAGTGCGTCATCCGGTTTAAGGCGGCGCTCTTGATGATCATTTCCTGAAATTGATTTTCCT
>JBBQOA010000003.1:0-21502 GCA_038330465.1 Pyrinomonadales bacterium | reverse complement strand
ATCAACAAAGGACTGAGCATCACTTCCTGTTAATTCAATTTCGTAACCGGTTCGGTCAACAAACTTTAAAGGATTATTTAAGGCATATGTATAACGATTAAAGTTCTGTGGATCGGCAGGAGTGAATGGTCCAAAATCAACCGAATTAAACCGTCCATGATTTTTTGCGTAATACCTCGCCTGAGCAAAATCTAGTTCAGTTTCATCATCTCTTTCATATGAAGTGAATTTCTTCCTAAAGGCTTTGAGTTATTATATTTACTCGTTCCTTAGTTGCTCTATTTCTTCAATTTTCAAAGCTGTTGCGCTTGAAATAGTTTCGTTATCTAAATCTAACTTAATTAGATTTTTTGCAATCTCAAATGCTTTGCTTTTTTCGCCTTCTCCAAATGCGGTTTCAACCACACTGTGAATATCCCGATAGATTTTTAAACTTTCCTTATATTCTTCCAACTCAGTTTTGTTAAATTTGGCAATTTGCGCAGTCTCGAATAATTTTGTGAATACTTTATCCTGTAATTTGGATGGTCTTTTCTGCAAAGTCGGCAAATGTTTCAAGACATACAGCCATTTATCAAACAAGCTTTCGATTTCATCCAATGTTTTCCGAAACTTCGGCATTTCCAAGTAGATAAAGGTCAACTTGTCGTAAAAAACCTCCCCGATCTGATTCTTTAATTTAACCTCGTGCAGAACTTCATTGTCATTTTGATTATCGGCAAAAACAAAATCCAGAATCCCCACAAAATAGACGGCTTTCAGTTCGTAATTCCAGACTTCACCTTTTATTGCCTGTTGCTGAATTGGGAAAGTAGCGTAATAAACGCTCCGATCTTTGAAATAATTTTGTTTCGCCTTTTGCATTTCCACGATGAATTTTTCACCGCTCGGAGATTCGCAATAGAAGTCAAACATTGCTTTGCGGTCAAGTTCGGAAATGCCAAGATGTTCGCTTTTTAAGTAGGTTAAGTCTTTAATATGATGGTGTTGAGGTAAGAATTGATTAAGAAAACTTATCAATAAATCTTTATTCGGTTCTTCGCCAAAAATCTTTTTGAAACCAAAATCGGTAAAGGGATTGACGTATTTTTCTGCCATAATTACTGAATGTTACAGGAAAATAGTGAGGTTCTCAACCAATAAATTCAGCTTCGCAACCGACCTTTGATGCCATTCGTAATTTGGCGATTGCCTTAGAAGTTTCGGCGGATGAATTGATGTTTGATGATGAACGCCAACCTTCGGACGACCTCAAACTCCAATGTTCAGCCGCCTCCCGATTTCCCCAAGATGAAGCAACTATTTGAAAAGGCATCGGAGCTGCCGCGTCATCATCAACAAAAGATTTCCGCCGTTCTCGAAGCCTTCATCGCGCAGCATTCGATTGAGAAAAAGAACGCCTTCAAATGAAAAAGACAGCCTTCCGAAAAAAGCTGTCAAGCGCAGACGCGCATTTTCTAACTATTTTTTTCTTTCTAAACTTATTTAGAAATTGACATAAAAAATGACAGCCTCGAAAAGCTGTCAAGTCTTTTTTTTAGATTTTTGCCTGCTGTCAGGTTAGAAGTATTACGGCTAACTTACTTTTTGTCATCAGGAATTACAAGGTCTATATCAAACTGTGTATCTTGAATGACGGAATTTGCTGTAACGAATTTAGGTTGGTCAGGAGCAAGCATATCGTATTTTACAGAACTTGGGTTATAAACGATAACTTTATATTTTCCTCGTCCGACAAGGATTTTATAATTTCCGTTTTCATCAGCATTTGTTGCCACAAGGCAACGTTTGCAACCTTCACGTTGAAATACTAAATACTGTCCGCCTGCAGGAACTTTTCCAAACTCCGGCTGATTTAGAAGTTGAACTTTGCCCTTTATAGTTGCTATCTGATTATAAACATCACTATCATCACTAAATACCGTCAGAGTAACAGTAGAAACAAAACTTAATACAAGCATGGCAATCAAAAATATTTTCAAAAAGTGTTTCATTAGTTTATCCCTTGACCTCCTACAATGTTTTTTACCCATCTAACTATTTTATTTTGTTTTTCAACTTGAATAGCTCCTTTATCTCTTAAAATCTGTCCTGATTTATCAGTTTTAGCTTTACCGAGGCTAACTTCAACCCAATGTTCACCGCCACTTGTTTTACCTGCACTATATTGAGCTCTCAGAGGTAATCCCAATGCTTGCTGAATTTCATTAACCCTGTCAACAACTGGTCCTTTTTTGTTCCTATCTCCGACTGGATCAGTTTGATAGTTTGGGGCAAAGTGTGCAATTTCATGGGCAAAGACAAGGTTAAGGAATGCCTCTTTAGATTGTGCATCGCCAGAAACCCATTTATCGTCTGCAAAATCAAGCCTGATTCCAATAACAGTTGTCTTAACACCGGGAATCTTCCCTGTTCCGGCTTGTGAATCTCCAAACGCCACATCCTTATTGTTATTTGTTACTGTAACCGAGAAAAGTTGGTTTAGATCTTTGGAATTGATAGCATCTGTCAAATACTGAGTTGCTTTAATTACATCTTTGCTTAATCCGGTTGTGTCAACTCGCACATAACCATTTTTATCAATCGTAACGCAAGATGCACAACCATAAGTGTAATTTGCTCGCCTTAGATATTCGTCTCTATCTTTTTGATTGGTAATATCACCTGCATAGATTTCTTCACCGCTTGGGTCTGTTAGAGTCAAAGGTTTATTTCTCGCATAAATATAAAGATTCCAACTTGCTGGGTCTTCTACGTGCGTATCATTGGCAAAATCATCTGCACTTGTGAACCGTCCGTGATTTTTGTTATACATCCTCGCCTGAGCGAAATCAAGGTCAGTTTCAGTATCGCGTTCATACGAGGTAAACTGCTTTCTGACCGTATCTGCGCCGTAACTCGCTCTCTGTATTTCTTCCCCGAACGGCTGATAATCGTGTCTGGCAATGACCGCTCCGTTTTGATCGGTGTTGATGCGCGGACTTCCGAGATGATCCGATGTCAAATAACTGACCTGCGGCGTTGAAATATTTTTCCGACTGTTGAAAACACTCAAAGAAATTGTTTCTCGTCCGAGGGGCAATGCAAAACATAAGTAAATTTAAAACACGGATCATTTCGTGTTAAACCGCCGAAGTTCAGTTACATATTTTTTTCCGCGCCTGATTCCGCCGCTTTGTTTCGGCGGCAAATAAATCGGGCGAGTTCGCCGAGCAGGAAAATGCCGAGATAATCGAAAAATAGATCTCCCAGATCAAACGTGCGTCCGCGCACAAAGATCTGCGAAAATTCTTCAAGCGTGACGACGACCAGCACGATCAGACTTCCGAGCAAGTAATTAAACTTCCCGACACCGATCGTTCGCGCGTCCAAAACCAGATTCAGCAAAAACGAAAAGCCGCCCATCAAACAGAAATGTCCGATTTTATCGCCGTATGGAATATTGCCGACAAAATTGAGCAGATACCGCGTGCCTTTGCTGTCCGCCAGAAAAATAATAACCGCGAGAATGAAGATATAAACGACAAGTAGGATCTTCATTCTCGCGGATTTCTTTTGCATATTCTTGGCTCTTAACGACAAATTTCAAATTACTTGAAATTTGCTATTGCATCTGAAAGCGGCTCTAGCTGTTGGCAATCATCGCGCTGTCGAGAACTGTATCAAGCGGCGTGTATTGAATGTCCTGCGAGGCGGCAACCGCTTCATAAGTGCATTTTCCGGCGAAAGTATTGACGCCTTCTTTCAAACCCGGATCGTTCGCGATCGCCAGCTCAAAGCCTTTGTTCGCTAATGCCAGGGCATACGGCAAAGTCGCGTTGGTCAAGGCAAATGTCGAAGTGCGCGGAACCGCGCCCGGCATATTCGCGACGCAGTAATGCAGCACGCCTTCTTCATAATAGGTCGGATTCGAGTGCGTTGTCGCGTGCGTCGTTTCAAAACAGCCGCCCTGATCGACCGCGACGTCCACCAAAACCGAACCGTTCGGAATGTCTTTCAGCATATCGCGCGTGACGAGTTTCGGAGCCGCCGCGCCGACCACCAGAACGCCGCCGATGACGAGATCGGCATGCGAGATCGCTTCGTGGATCGCATAACGGCTTGAGGCGAGCGTTTGCACTTTCGAGAGAAAAATATCGTCGAGCTGACGAAGGCGATCGAGATTAATATCGATGATCGTTACTTTCGCGCCCAAACCGACCGCCATCTTCGCGGCTTCCGTGCCGACGATCCCGCCGCCGATAATGACGACATTCGCCGCCGGAACGCCCGGCACGCCGCCGAGCAGAATTCCTTTGCCGCCGTTCATTTTTTCCAAGTAGGTCGCGCCAACCTGCACGCTCATTCTGCCCGCGACTTCCGACATCGGCGTCAGCAGCGGCAGACTTCCCTTTTTATCGGTGATCGTTTCATAGGCGACGCCCGTCACTTTGCGCTCCATCATCTGCCTGGTCAATTCAAGCTCCGGCGCGAGGTGCAAATATGTGAAAAGCACTTGATTTTCACGCATTCGCGGATATTCCGGCGCGACCGGTTCTTTGACCTTGACGATCATCTCGCCGGTTTCCCAAACTTCATCCGCCGTGTCGAGCAGCGCGCCGCCCGCCTGAATATATTGTTCGTCCGAAAAACCCGAGCCTTCGCCCGCCGTCTTCTGTACATAAACTTCGTGTCCCGCGTGCACAAGCGCGTTGACGCCCGCCGGTGTCAGCCCGACGCGGTATTCGTTATCTTTAATTTCCTTCGGTAATCCGATTTTCATAAGTTCTCCCGTATTATATTGTGATAAATAAAAACTATATATTGCGATTTTCCGCCGATTTTTTCAAATCGAAAATGCTATCAGCGGTTTTTTTGGTTGTTTTTGATGCAATCAGTTATTTTTGTAACAATTCAGATTCACTTAAGTTCAATCTATGGCTCAACTTTAAATCCAGCCTGAACGAAATGGTTGTCAAAAGTCAAAGCAGTTTCCAAACCTTTTTGTTTCATTACAACAAACGAAATACAGTCAGTCAGTAAATATCGTTTGTCCTGATATTTCTGAAACATCGTCCAACCTTCAAAAAATAAATTTTCGTCAATATGAATGAGTTCGATAGTCGGACTGAGCAAAAGATTTTCGCCAACCTCAACGGCTTTTTCGTGATGATTGCGACTGTTCAAATATGTAACCGTTTCATCAAAAACGTAAGAAGTAATAACGATGGTAAAAGTGGTTTCCACGAAATTCAGCCAATGAGCCAAAGCTGATTCGTAATTTTGGTCATCTTTCAACTCCAACGCCAACCAATAACTCGTGTCCGCGAAAAAGGTTCTCATTTGCCGTAAATATATTTGTCGTGATTCTCCGAAGCATCGGTTATCTCATCGCTCACCGGATTTTTACCAAAGCGCAAAATCGGGTCTTCACCGGAAAGCGGAATCACAAGAATATAGTTTTTCTCCCGACGAATTTCCACTTCCTTCGCGCCGCCCAAAAATTGTTTGGGAATCGTTATTCCCCGTTCGGTAACTTCTGTTTTCATAATTAAATCTCCGCTTCGTCGGTCTGCGCTTTTTGCAGTTTGCCCGAACAATTTAAGCCGCGATTTTTTCGCGCTCTTTTTCAAATTCGCTTGGATGGATCGAAAGATATTCGTAAACTTCGGTGTTCATTTTTTCAATTTCAGCCAAAAAACCACCGGCTGAATCTCTGTAATTTGATGGATTTTTTTCAGTTTGGCGAATGGCTTCGACCAACTTCCAAAAATGATTGATTCTCTCCTGTGTAACCTTTAATTCGGTATCATTTTTAATCATTTTTTATCACCTCCACAATCCCGCGTTTTGTTCCGTCGCGCTTATTTTGCCAACCATCGATAAAAACCTTTTCATTTACGGCAACGGACATTTCCAACATCCAAAATATACTGGCTTTGAGTTTGTTTTCGGTTTGTAAATGCTCGAAAATCCGCCGGATATCGCCCGCATAACTATTTTTGCTGAAATCGTCTTTCATTACAAGAAAAATATCAACATCATTCGGATTCTCTTTTGCAGTGATGAATGAACCGTAAATAATGCAGCGTGAAAGTTTGCCCGTGGCGTCTGCCAAATGATAAATTTTCGCCAATCTTTGAGCGACAAGCTGACGTTGCAGAGAACCTTGCCCGAAATGGTCAAGAATTTTCTGCAACGTCGCCGCGTAAACGCCAATCGGCAAGTCTCCGTTTTCATTGAATTCGGGAAAAGTCATCAAATCTCAACTTCGTCGATCTGCGCTTTTTGCAATTTGCCCGAGTAATCGATGTAGAGCGATTTCCATTCCGAGAAGATGTCGAGAACCTGCGTGCCGGCTTCGCGGTGACCGTTGCCGGTGCCCTTCGTGCCGCCGAACGGGAGGTGAACTTCCGCGCCGATGGTCGCCGAATTGACGTAGCAGATGCCGGTGTAGAGTTCCTGCATCGCGTAGAAAGATTGATTGACGTCCTGCGTGTAGATCGCCGATGAAAGCCCGTATTTGACGTCGTTGACGATGTCGATCGCTTCGTCCAGAGTTTCAAACTCGATGACGACCGTCACCGGACCGAAAATTTCTTCCTGCGCGATTCGGTCGCTGCGTTTGACGTTCGTGAAAATGGTCGGTTCGATAAAATAACCGTTTTTATATTCGCCTTTTGTTAGACGGCTGCCGCCGCACGCGAGCGTCGCTTTGTCCTCGCTCTTGCCGATCTCGATGTAATTCAAAATTTTCGTCATCGCGGCTTCGTTGATGACCGGACCGACTTCTGTTTTCGGGTCAAGCCCTTTGCCGACGCGAAGCTTTTTGGTTTTCTCAACAAGCCGGTCGCAGAACTTCTGATAAACTTTTTTGTGAACGACGAGCCGCGACGAAGCAGTGCATCGTTGTCCGGATGTGCCGAACGCGCCCCAGAGCGAGCCTTCGACGGCGTTTTCGATGTCGGCGTCGTCCATCACGATGATCGCGTTTTTGCCGCCCATCTCTAATGAGACGATCTTGTTGCTGCGCGCGCACGATTCGGCGATGATGCGTCCCGTGTCGGTCGAACCTGTGAACGAGATCAGACGGACGTCTTCGTGACCCACGAGTGCTTCGCCCGGTTCGGCAAATCCGTTGACGAGATTGATGACGCCTTTCGGAATTCCCGCTTCCGCGCACGCTTTGACGAGATTGATGGTCGAAAGCGGCACGTCTTCGCCCGATTTGATGACGACCGTGTTGCCGCAGACGAGCGCCGGAATCAGTTTCCACGAAGGGATCGCCATCGGAAAGTTGAACGGCGTGATCAGACCGCAGATGCCGACCGGCTGGCGCACGCACATCGCGAATTTATTCGGCATTTCCGCCGGCGTCGTAAAACCGTGAAGCCGTCTGCCTTCGCCCGCCGTGTAATATGTGCAGTCGATCGCTTCCTGAACGTCGCCGCCCGCTTCCTTTAACACTTTGCCCATTTCGCGCGTCATATCGCGCGTAAAGGTTTCTTTGTTGCGCTCGAGAATCTGCGCCAGTCGAAAAAGGATCTCGGCGCGTTTCGGTGCGGGCGTTCGGCGCCAGCGCGTTGCCGCCGCTTTCGCCGCCGCGACCGCTTTGGCAACGTCCTCGGCGTTCGATTTCGGAAAACGTCCGATGATGTCCGAAGTATCCGCCGGATTGACGTTGTCAAACCATTCGCCCGACGAAGACTTGACCCATTCGCCGCCGATATAATTATGATACGTTGCCGGTTTCGTTGATGATTTTTTTGATTTTTCTTTTGCTGTTTTTGCTTTTGACATATATTCGAGTAAAGATTCGGATAGTCGAGAGCCGAGCGCCAGAGTTTTAGATTTTCGCTCTTGATGCACTGCTCTCGACTGATTTTTATTGAACCGTGAATTGCACGATCTTTAATTGCAAACCGCTTCCCGAGCGGTTGTTGCTTAAAACCTGGAGAACGACCGCGTCGCCGACCTTTAATTTACTGGCGATCTCGGCGAATGTTTTCAGATCGACGACATCCGTCCGATTGATGCGCTGAATCAGATCGCCTTCGTCGAGCGCGTCGTTGCCGTTCGAAGCTTTGACATCGGCGATAAAGCTTGCCGGATTGATCTCTTTGACGAGCAAACCTTTATTTGATTCTAGTTTATAGGTCAAGATCAGCGACGGCGTCAGCTCGCTCAAGGTCAGACCGAACGGCTTTAAAGATTCTTTTTGACCGTTGATCGAAAGCGGTCGGCGCGTTTCGTTGTCGATCACTTTGTTGTTTGACGGGCGTTCGGTCAGTTTGATCGCGAGCGTCTTGCGCTCCAATTTCGTGCCGACTTCGCGCATAAATAAAAAAGTCGCCGTTTGATCGGGCGCGGTCGAGGAAACCTTCGCGATCAGATCGGTCGCGTTTTCGACCCGTTGACCATTGAATTCCAGAATAATATCGCCGACCTGCAAACCGGCAAGCGCAGCGGCGCTCTTTTTGTCGCGGATTTCAAGGACGATCGCGCCCTTCGCTTCGTTCAATCCGTAAACTTTGGCAAATTCAGCTTTCACCGAATCGAGACTGACGCCCAAATAGCCGCGCCGAACCTTTCCGTTCTCCAGTATTTGATTGTAAACCGATGAAGCTTCGTTGATCGGCAGCGCAAACCCGATCCCGTTCGAATCGCCCGTCGAGGTCGCGATCTGCGAATTGATGCCGATCACTTCGCCGTTCATATTAACGAGTGGTCCGCCCGAATTTCCGCGATTGATCGCCGCGTCGGTTTGGATGAATTTCTTCGGAAACGCCAAAGTGTAAGGCGTTTCGCGGTTGACCTGCGAAACGATTCCGGCGGTCACCGTTTGCGCGAGACCGAACGGCGACCCGATCGCCAAAACCCAATCGCCGACCTCGGCTTTGTCCGAATCGCCGAGTTTGATAAATGGCAGATCTTTGCCTGTTTCGATCTTCAAAACGGCAAGGTCGGTTTCTTCGTCAACACCGACGATCTTCGCCAGATATTCTTCGCCCGACTGCAGCCGAACCGTGATCCTTGATGATTCTTCGACAACGTGAAAATTCGTAAGGATATAACCCGACTTATCAACGATAAAACCGCTGCCGACAGCATACGAAGGACGGCGCTGACGACGCAAAAAATCGAGCAGATCATCGGCTGTGCTGTTCTTATCCGGCACACCGTCCTTAACTCCGACCTCGGGAACTTTGCCCTTCGTATCGATATTGACGACTGCCGGTTCGACCGCTTTGGCAACTTGCGAGAACGAAGCCGAAAGCTTTTCGGGCGTGATCGCGGCGTTTCTTAATGTTTCGACATTGCCCTGAGCAAATGAATCGAAGTTCACAACCAGACACGTCAGCATTAAAACGGTCAAACTAAACACAACTCGGCGCGGCGCGGATTTTCTTTGATGATCGAACATATTGCTTTCCTTAAAACTAAAGTTATGACGAATTTAATTCGGTAAATACAAGTATAACAAAATCGAATGACGAATTTAATCGGAGCGCCGACATCTTGACGACAAGCATCAGCAAAACGGCTGAAAAGTTATTTTTGCGCGCGCTATTTGCCCAAACGCAAGTCAGTCAGAGTCGCTTCCGCGATCTTTGCCGGCAAGCTGGCGGCGCTCCGTTTACTCCATTTTCAACAACACCTTCATCACGCCTTTCGCGGCGGCGCGGTTCATTGCGGCGACGCCTTTTTCAAGCGGAAATTCTTCGGCGATCAAGTCTTCGACATTGACCAAACCTTTTTCAAGCAGTTCGAGCGCGGGCGCGAAACGTCCGCAGCGTGAACCGACGATCGTGATCTCGTCAACGACGACGCGCCACATTTCGAGGCTCGTCGTGCCCTGAAATGTGGATTTCAAAACCATCTTCCCGCGTGGTTTGAGCAGATCGAGCGCCGCCCCGAAACCCGATTCGGAACCGCTCGCCTCGACGACGACATCAAACGAACGATTCAGCGCCGGAACTGCGTCTTGTATCAAGATTCCTTCGATATTACGTTTCGCGGCGACGAGAAGTTTTTCTTTATGTTTGCCGATCAGCGAAAGATTCGCGCTTTTTAAGGAAAGTGTGAAAGCGCAGAGAATTCCGAGTTTGCCGTCGCCGATCACTGCGACGCGTGTTTCGGGCAATATCGCGACCTGTTCGGTAATGCCGAAAGCCGCCGCGAGCGGTTCGGCAAAGACGGCTTGTTCGTCCGCGACACTTGCGGGAACTTCCAACAGATTTTGAACCGGCAAAGTCAAGAATTCGGCGTGTGCGCCGTCTCGTCCGTGAATTCCGAGCACCGTTCGCGCCGGACAATGACGCGCATCGCCCGCCCGGCAGCGCCCGCAGCCGCCGCAGCCCGCGTTGTTCTCGCCGACGACGCGTTTGCCGAGCCATTCTGGCGCATCTTTCGATTCTTCGACGATCCCGACGAATTCGTGCCCGATCGTTCCCGAAAATCCGGCGTATCCGCGGACGATCTCAAGATCGGTGTTGCAGATTCCGGTCTTGGTGACACGGATCAAGGCTTCCGATCCGGCAAGCGGCTTGGCAATCTCGGCAAGCGCGAGCGTGTTTTCGATAAATCTGAGTGCTTTCATAAGGTTTCCGTCAGGTTATTTTAAATCATTCGTCAAGCTTTCCTAAATTCCGCCGCGATTTTTATCGCTTCCCGCGCCTGCCTCGTCACATTTCCCGGCGAGAAAGCATCGACCAACACAATAAATAGCTTTATCGATCAAGGGAATGACCTTGTCCCTGCGGGGCTCGACTCTTTCCCGCGCGGTTAAGAGTCTTACCTTCAAGGGACACGCTTAATCCCTTAAGGGATAAGGTCATTCCCTGCAAAGTTAGATTCATTCCCTGCAAAGTTAGATTCATTCCCTTGAGGGACGGATTCAAACCCTTGAGGGATAGAATCCGTCCCTCAAGGGAATGACGCTTATCGCGCGGGTTTCATTGCTTCTCGCAGAGATTTGATCGCTTCCCTTTTGAATCTTAAGATTGCCGGTCAATTAAACTGCAAATAGATCAGCAAAACAGCGGCGACCGACATTAGCAGAAACGTCAAACCGCCGAACAGATTCGACCAAAAGCCGTTGATATATTCGCCCATGATCTTTTTGCTGTTGCAGATGTGCAAAATAAGCGCGATCAGAACGGGCGCGGTCACACCGTATAAAACCGCAGTATAAATCAAGGCTTTGATCGGGCTCAGACCGACGAAATTGATCGCCAATCCGAGTCCGAGTGAAATGATGATCGTGATATAAAAGCCCCGCGCCTCGTGAAAGTTTTTGTCCAAGCCTTCCTGCCAATCGAAAACTTCCGCCATCATATAACTCGACGCGCCGGCGAGCACCGGAATTGCCAGAAAACCCGTTCCGAGCACGCCGAGCGCAAAGAGCGCGTAAGCCATATTTCCCGCCAAAGGCTGCAAAGCCTGCGCCGCTTGTTCGACCGTTTGGACATCGCGAATTCCGGCATTGAAAAGAACGGTTCCGGTCGTCAGAATGATGAAATAAAAGACGATGTTCGTGATGAACATTCCGCCTTCGACATCCTTGTGCATCAAATTGATGATCTTTTTGTCGAGAATGAGATGTTTTTGATTGACCTCTTCGACCTCCATTGAACACTGCCAGAAGAAAAGATACGGCGAGATGGTTGTTCCCAAAATCCCGACGAGCGCCGTCAGATAAACGGTCGTCGCTTCAAACTTCGGAAGAAAGGTTCCATACAAAACCGCCGCCCAATCGGTATGCGTCAAAAACGGAATAAAGATGTAACTGAACAAGACCACGCAAAGCCATTTCAGAACATTCGAGATCTTGCGGTAAGACCAGACAATGATGCCGTAGAGCAGCAAACCCGTGAAAAGAACCGAAAAAACAAACGCGGGAACCGGCGGCACGAGCATATTGCCGACCGCGCCCATTCCGGCGATGTCCGCGCCGATGTTCAAGGTGATCGACGGAAAACTGATGAACAGAATCAGATATAAAATGCTTTTGGAATAATGGCGTTTGATGACACCCGTCAGTCCCTGACGTCTGACAATACCGATTCGCGCACACATTTCCTGAATCGAAACCATCAACGGATAAGTAATGATCGCCGTCCATAAAAGCGAAGTGCCGAACTGCGCGCCCGCTTGCGAATAGGTCGCGATGCCCGAAGGATCGTCGTCGCTTGCGCCCGTCACGAGTCCGGGACCAAGCGTTCGCCAAAACTTTCTGACTTTCGCGCGGAGCTTCAAAGACTTTTTCATTGATCTTGTAAATCCAGAAAATACGCGGCATCGCAGCGCGGCGTGTGTTTTTCGTCCGTCGGCGCAAAACCGAATTTCACATAAAGCGCGACGGCTTCCCTAAGAACGGTCGCCGTTTCGAGATAGATCTTCTTGAAACCCAACTCACGCGCCTTTTCGATCATTCTTGTCAAAGTCTGTTTACCGAATCCGCGTCCGCGCAGTTCGGGCGCGAAATACATCTTCCGAAGCTCGACCGTTTCCGCATTCATCGGATACAAACCGACCGTGCCGAGCAGCTTGCCGCGCTCATTTTCGAGCAGTTCAAAAATTCCGCCGCGCTCAATGTAATGCGCTTCGATGTCGGCAATATCGCGGTCGGTTCCGGCGAGGTCGGGTTCTAAATTGTATTCGCGCAAAACGCCAAAGACGAGCGTTTGAATCTGCTCGCAATCGGCGTTGGTCGCGGAACGAATGATTATTTCAGCGTTTTCATCCATTGGTTTTATCACGAAACAGGGGCGGCGACCACTTATCTTAACTTTGCGTGCGGTGCCTTTGCGGGAAATTATTTCTCCGAACATATTCTATATATTCAAATGTTTGTTTTACGACGAGCTGTCGAAAATTGATAATTTACTGAGCGGATTCGCGAATTTGAGATCTCAAATTTGAATTCCCGGATTATCAAGAAACATTATTAACAAAAAGAAGCTTCAATAACCGTCGGCGCTTTATTGCGCAGCGTCACTTTAATTATTTGTTGTTTGATCCGAATTATTTGCCGACGGATTTTCGCGGTTATTGATGAAATAGACCTTCAGATCTTTTTCGCCGTCGATCAGCCATTTGCCGTTTGTTCGGGAAACGTGAATTTCTTGCTGAACCGAACCGGTCGAAGTTTTCTGCGCGTTCTTCATCGTCCACGATTTATCGAACACGAGTGTTGCCGATTCGGTCGATTCGGGCGTGATCTTCAGATTATCAACCTGTATCTGGATCGAATCATAGCGTTGATAAGCGCGCAGCCGATCGGCAAGAACGTGATTTTTGTCCTTACCGCTTTCGCCGTAATAAACTTCGAGCGTGTTGGCATAATGCGCGATGTGCGCGTCGGCGTTTTTCTGCTCATTGGTCTTCGCCCAACTATCCATAAACGCGGTCAGCTCCTTTTTAATCTGCGCCTCCTGCCCGGGCGCGAGCGGAACGATCGCGTGTTTCGGCACCGATGCCGTGTTGTCGGACAAAACTGTCTTGTTGTTCTTGTTTGCTAAATTCGAAAACCACCAAAAGCCGCCGCCAAAGATGAACAGCGCGAGCACGCCACCGAGTGCCAAATAAAGCTTTTTGTTTGACTTTAATTTGATGCTGCCCGCTGTTTGACTGCTGAGCGCAAGCGTCGGCGACGACGAATTCGGCAAGGTCGCATGTTCGCTCTCCGCCGAAACGGAAAAGCGCGGGTCAACCAGCGTCTCAGCCGTATGCCAGGAACTGCTGCTCTGCTTTGACAAAAACTCGTCTAAAACCTCCTCGACGACCAGCGGCACGCCGTCCGTCAGGCAGAAATTCAAAGTTTCGTCAGAATATGTCGAATTACATTTAGGGCAAACCTTCATTTCTCTTCAGATTAATTTAAATTGTTTAATTTCAAGTTACAAGCGATTAACGTCAAACATCAAAGAAATTTTATTATTGTTTGTAGTAGAGCTTTAGATCCTTCTCGCCCGAGATGAGCCATTGACCGTTGATCTTTTTGAGTTCGAGCTGCTGTTTTACTTTTCCCGAGCTGGATTTGTCCGCGCTCGAAAAATTCCATTCCTTATCAAACACGGCGATCGCGCGGTCGCCGGTCGGCGCCGGCGTGACGGTCAGATTGCCAAGCGTCATCCGGATCGAATCATACATCGTAAAAGCCCGCTGTTTATCGCTGCGGACGGTTGCCGCGCTCGCGCCCTGTTTATTGTAATAATTGATCGTGCCCGCATAATTGCTCATATAACTGTCAAGATTCCGCGCTTCCGCCGCCGATTTCCACGAATCAATGCGCTGTCCGACATCTTTTTTGATCTGCTCTTTATCGATCGGCGCGATGTTTGACACCGAATTGGAACTGGTTGTCGGCGCGGCAGTCGAAGCCGGCGTCGGACGCGTCGAAGTCGATAGTCTATTTGCCTCTTCATCCGGATTTTTTTTGGCGAGCAGCAAATTTCCGTTGGTGTCGGGCGTCACGCCTTTGAAATAAATCCAAGCCCCGATGCCGACCAAACTAAAAAACAAGAGCATCACGAAAGCGGTCAGAAAGACGGCAACGGTCGCACTCGTTTTTTTCACCGGCGGCGTCAGATCCGGATTCGACGTAAACTGCTGCGGCTGCCAGTTGGTCGGCTGCGTTGCGCGCGGCGTGTTGAGCTGATTCGATTGACGGTTTGAAACCTGCGTTTCCTGTTCACCGAAAGAAACGGTCGGCATCTGCGAAGTCGAAGCGCTTTGCAGCGGCGTGCCGTCCTGTAAGCAAAATTGAAGAGTGTCGTCAGTGTATTGTGATTGGCAACTTGGACATTGTTTCATATTTCTGCCTCAAAAGCGGGTTTGTTGCTTATCATAAAGTAATAAAGACGAAAGGCAAAAGGCGGAAGATCGAACTTATTTAATCTTCCGCCTTGATTTTAAGTGATTTTCTTTTATCTTTTACCTTTTACCTTTTGCTTTCACGCCTTTTACTTTATTATACTTTGACAAATCAACGCAGAGATTTTCAGTGAAGAAATTTTTCAGAGAAAAAACAATGAAGTTCAAGAATTATTCAAAGATCATTTTTACAGTTTTGGCAATGGCGTGCGCGGCGATCGCATTTGCGTGTCAAAATTCTTCGACCAATAACGGTTCCGTCTCGGTCAACGGCAAAATGATGGATGCCAACGGCAAAATGGTTAGCGGCGCAACCAATCCGATGCCCGAGAAGAAACCGCCGACGCTGACCGACGTGCCGGTCGGCAATGCCCAAAGTCCGACGGAAGCCTATCGAATGCTTTTCGCGGCGGTCAAAAGTCAGGATACGGCAAAGATCAAGTCAATGTATTCGAAAGGTTCGATCGGTCTTGCCGAAATGCAGGCGGGACAAAGCAAACAGCCGATCGAAAAAGTTTTTGAAAACGGATTCACGGAAACGACCTTTGCCGACACTTATCCGCAAATGCGCGACGAACGCATTCAGGGAAATTTCGGTGCGGTCGAAGTTTGGAACGACTCGCGCAAACAATGGGACGACCTTCCGTTTATTTTAGAAGATGGTTCGTGGAAATTAGCGGTCGGCGAAGCGTTCGGCGGATCATTTAAATCGCCGGGCAAAGGTCAGGCGGTCATCGAGCAGGAAAACGCCAACGCGAAAAACCCGAATCCGATGATAAACCCGCTGGCAAACAGCAATATCAACACAAAAATTACGGCTCCGAAAAAGCTGCCGCTCCGCAAGAATTAGAGCGACCGATGATCAAAGCGGAACAAATCGCGGAAATTTTATCGCTTTACCGAAAACACGGCTGGAATTTACGCCGTGTTTTGCTTTCTGACGCGCTTCGAAAAGGTCTCGGCGCGGCGGCGGATAAACTTTTCGAACCGGCGGAAATGATCGCGGCGGAAATTGATGCGGCGTGGTTTTCGCGCCCGTCAAAAGACAATCAAGAAGCGTGGGAATTGCGCCGTTTGAGCACCAACCCGTTTGCGCTCGTCGAGATCTTCGATGCCGACGATGAAGATGAGATCCGCGAGGAAACGCTCCGCGAAATCGAAACGAGACTTCGAAACACACGCATTTAATAAGCTGCTTGTCGAGGTTTTGGCAGCCGCCGATGCATTTCTCATATCTAAATATTGCTTGACAACTCCGGTTGTCAAGCGCAAACTAAGTTCTGTTGAAATAATGATGATTAAAGATTTTGGTGCGCAGGTTGAAAGTGTTTGGGAAGGCTTGCGCAACATCACAAAAAAAATGTTGGTTGGCGCGCTGCAGGCGAAAAGCGGAAACGCCGCCGGCACTCCGACCCAAAAATTCTCCTACGATCCGCAATCGGACTGGGAACTAAGCCGTTTGCTGACCGCCCTTGACGAACAAGTCACCGATGCTGGCGTTTTAAACAATCCTGAAAAATTGGGCGAGATCCGGCAATTAGCCGACACCTGTATTTCGGTCTTGGAAGCGCAAACCGAATCGGCGGAAGTTTTTATACAGCTTGCCGAACGCGCGCTTGCCCGCAAGGATTACAAGGAAATCGATCGGCTCGCGGATCTGCTGGCGGAAAGATTTTCGGTTAGTGAGATGTGCGAGATCGCGCGTCAAACAACTAATCCGGCGATTCGCGCGATCGCTATGGAAACGCTCGCGCTGATGCCCGTCGAAGAGATTTTGCCGTCGATCGACGATCCGATCTATGAAGATATTGCCCGTCAGGCGCTCGAACAAAAAGCGTTCGAATACGAATCGGAAGAAGCCCGCCGAGTTTTGGATCAGTTAGGTCTTGACGAACTCAGCGACGAATAAATTTTCCGCAACTTGAAACTAAAAAAAGCGCAGAAGCGAGTTTTAACTCGCCTCTGCGCTTTTTTGCTTTGATCCGCCGAACGCTGTCAGTCTCAGATTGGGGCAATCATAAGACCTTTCCCGAAAGCCAGAATTGCCCGCTGATGATGCCGCCCGGTTGCGGCTCATTGGGCACGAATTTCGGATCGACGACGACATCCGTTTCGCCGCCGAGCGTTTCAACCAAAAGCGCGTAAAATTTTTCGCCCGAAAGTTCGTTCGTTTTTAATTCAAAATCTTTGATCTCGCCCGCAAAAATTCCGACCGGACGAACGAGGTTCAGATCACGGCTGCCGTCCTTTTCGTCAACCGCGAAAAGCCCGCTCGGCACAAACATCTTCGAAGCGTATTTGAGTTCCGATTCCTGCGCTTTTTGATAATCTTCGTCACCCGCAAAGATCTTAAAATCGTTCGAGGCAAACGCCGTCAATTGAATTTCGACCGTTCGCGGAAACTCCATATTTTCGACGGTGCGAAAATCCGGCACATCGAAAACGAACGGATAATCGCCCGATTCACTCAAACCTTCCGACGGATTCGCCCATGCGTGAAAACCGCCGTCGAGCTCCGAAGAATCGCGCTCGATCGCCTTTGTTAAGCTCACCGTGCGGCGGCTCGTTCCCGCGTAATGCGGATTGAAACCGATCAATTCTTCCTTAAAATTGCCCTGCAAATAGATTTCCGCGCCCGACGTGTCCGTGTAAATAAGATAAAAACCGTGCGAGGTTTTGAACGGTTTGGTATGTTCCAAAACGTGCATGATCATCTCGTTGACCGCTGTGTCGCCAGGTGTCGGGAAACCGATGTCCGATAAATTACTCATAAATATGTTCTATTTCGTGATTTTTTTGCGCCCGAAACCCCATCGAAACTCGGTCGGCAGAAACGGCGCACCGAAAACGCGGACGCCCGCCCACATCACGGGTGCGATCAATTTATGCCGGAAACCTTTTTTTGCCGCGACGCATTGATAGAGTTTTTTGTCGGCGCGCCAACGCATTTTCCAGCTGCCGCCAGCAAAGTAAGCCTTGTCGTGTTCGACGCAGCAATCGGCATAATCGCCGTCGGGAAAATGCGTACAGCCGTCGCTTTGAAAGTCGGCGGGAATTGTTGGAGTTTCTGAAACGACCTTGCTTTGGGCAAACGCGCCCGTTGAAAATAAAATGACAAGGGCGAAAACCGCCAGCGATCCGCGAATGCCGGATTCAAATAAAGTTTGGCTCTGTTTTTTCATTTAACTTCTCGCTCTCAAGATTTTAGCTCGCCGAGATCGCGTCGGTTTTGTTTTCGCTCAAATGATTCGCATAAAGCGGAAAACGCGCCGTCAATTCGGCGACTTCGCGTTTGACGCGCGATTTTACTTCCTCCGATTCGGGTTCGTGAATGACCGCCGCGATCAATTTGCCGATCAGGCGCATTTCGCCCTCTTTCATTCCGCGCGTCGTCAGCGCGGGCGTTCCCAGACGAATGCCCGAAGCCGTGAAAGGCGAATTCGTATCGAACGGGATCGTGTTTTTGTTCGACGTAATGTGAACCGCGTCGAGCACCTTTTCGGCAACCTTTCCGGTAATTCCCTTGCCGCCGGCGAAAACATCGACGAGCATCAAATGATTGTCCGTGCCGCCCGAAACAAGCCGCAAACCGTTGGCGGTCAGTTCAACGGCGAGCGCCTGCGCATTGTCGAGAATCTGCTGCTGATACACTTTGAAATCCGTCCGCAGCGCTTCGCCGAAAGCGACCGCTTTGGCTGAAATGATATGCACGAGCGGTCCGCCCTGAACGCCCGGAAAGACGGCTTTGTCAACTGCTTTGGCAAATTCTTCGCGGCACAAAATAAGTCCGCCGCGCGGTCCGCGCAGGGTTTTATGCGTCGTCGTCGTGACGAATTCGCAGTGCGGAACCGGCGACGGATGAAGCCCGACGGCGACCATTCCGGCAATGTGCGCGATGTCCGCCATGACAATTGCGCCAACCGATTTAGCGATTTCCCCGATCCGCGCAAAATCGATGATTCGCGGATAAGCGGACGCGCCGCAGATGATCATTTTCGGTCGTTTTTCTTCCGCAATTTTCTGTAATTCGTCGTATTCAATCTGCTCGGTTTCCTTGGAAACGCCGTAATCGGAAACCTCGAAATTGATGCCCGAAAAATTCATCGGATGCCCGTGCGTCAAATGCCCGCCGTGCGACAGGTTCATCCCGAGAATCTTGTCGCCGTGCTGCAAAGACGCGAGAAAAACCGCCATATTCGCCTGCGCGCCCGAATGCGGCTGGACGTTGGCGTGCCCTGCGCCGAAGATTTCCTTGGCGCGGTCGATCGCCAATTGCTCGACCACATCGGCAAATTCGCAACCGCCGTAATACCTTTTCTTCGGATAGCCTTCGGCATATTTGTTCGTAAAGACCGAGCCCATCGCCTGCAAAACGGCTTCCGAGACAAAATTTTCCGACGCGATCAGTTCCAATCCCCCGGACTGGCGCCGCGTTTCATTATCGATCGCTTCCGCAATGATCGGATCAACTTCCGCTAAATTTACATTAAAAAGATTTTTCATTGTATTTTTTATAAGCTCAAAACTTTGTCGTTATCAATATTTTCCGGATTCTTGTTTTTAGAGTTAAAAATTTGATTACTACCGTAATAAATTATTCCAAACATTAAAATTTGAAGCATTAGACTTAAACGCTCTCTGATTGCCCAAACTTCCTCCTGCGTTCTTTCAACTTCTCTTTCCAAGTGCTCAATCCGTCGATGATGCTCTTGGATATATTTCGTTTCTGTATTGGAATTGAGTTCAGGAGGATATTCTGATTTACTTGAATAATCATTATAATGTCGGGCATATGGAAATGTAATTATAAAATATGACATTGAAATTATGATAAGTCCCCAAGAAATTTTCTTCATCAAATAAAACTTCTTTTTTTTTCATCTAAAGGTTTGCCTGACAAATTAGTCAGAATAACAACTCCAAGTATGCTGAAACCATAGATGAGTAATTCCCAATCAAAACCTAGCATATTTAATTCTTCCTTTGTGCTTTTTCAATCCTATCCCGCAACCAATTTTCAATCTCGTCAACTTTCCAAGCGTCCGATTCGATGGCTAAAACCATTTCTAGCATTTCGCTAATTTCATATTTAAGAACATAGCCATTTAATTCCAGAAAAACCAAAGTTAATTGTGATGCCGTTCGCTTATTTCCGCCGAGCCACGGATGATTTTTTATCAAACCGAAACAAAGTGTCGCGGCTTGTCGGATAATATCCGCATTTTCATAAATTGCCGCATATCTCGGACGCGCCAGCGCCGATTCAATCAAACTTCGATGGTCAACTCCAAATCGACTTTCTTCCCACTCTCTCATCAAATCCAAATGAAGCCAAAATGCGTCATCGAATTCAAGATAAATTGTTTCCTCAGTCGCCAATTCGTTTTAGTTCCTCATAAAGTTTATGATTTTCTTTGAGCAGTCGTTTGGAGATTTCCTGCAATTTTTTTGAAGGCGGTCTGATAAAAGACGCTTGAATTCCGCTGTTTTTGATTGTCAAACTGACAAGCGTTCCCTCAGCAAATCCTTCTTTTCGGCAGATTTCGGCGGGAAGTTCAAGAATCCATGTATCTTTTTCAACACTTACCGTTTTTAATTCGTTAGTTTTTTCCGACGTTTCAATCATCTTTCACCTTCCATCAAATCAAATCAGATTCCGCTAAATTTGCAATAAAAAGATTGTTCATTGTATTTTCTCTAAAATTAATCCTTAAAAAGTAATTCCCAAAATTCAAAATCTGACTTTTTATTTAAATTCTTTATTTCTTCAAGACAAGATTCTTTCATCTTACATTTTGCAGCAATTTCGAGCGATTTAACAAAACATTCAAAATTATCCGCAATTAAATTTTCTTTCCAACTGCCCATTCCGTGTATAGCCGAAAAAATCGGAAAGTTTTCAGTTTCAATATCAGTAAAAATTGGGTCGCCGCAAAGATCTTCGTAACCGATGACTAACCAATTCTTTTTCCAATCACCGTCTGATTCTCCAACTAAACTATTGCCTTCTGAATCAACTGAATAGCCTAACTGATTTTCGTCAATCTTATCTTCCGAGAAAATACAAATTGTTGTTAAGCCAATTGTTATTTCATTAAAAAATGTTTCTTTTAATTTTTCGACATACTTCGGAAAACTCATTTTTCTTCAATTCCAACAATTCTATCCCGCAACCAATTTTCAATCTCGTCAGCTTTCCGGGCATCTGATCGAATATTTATGAAAGAATTATTGGAAAGGCTTCTTTGTAGATTTTTTCGTAAATATAGCTTTGCCGATTTCTTTTATTTAAAGTTTCCGGCATTTCGGAAACGATAATTTCTTTTGCCGATTCAAACATTTCGGCGCACATCAAAAATCTTTCTTCTTCTGTCAGCTTCATCAGAATTTCGTAGAATTTTTGTTTCACTTCAAGCGCTGTGTCTTCCATTCCAAAACCTTTTCCCAGATTTTTTCGAGTTCGAGATTTTTGATCCAATTTCCGACATATTTGGCATCATAATCGTTTGCCGTCAGATTCGCAATATCTTTGATCTGCATTTCCGAATGCGAATCTTTTGCCCAATTTAGTTCGGTCAATCGTTTTCTAATTCCGAAATTTTCGCGATTCTTCCCGCATGGCGACCGCCTTCGAAATGAGCGTCGA
>JBBQOA010000002.1:0-22315 GCA_038330465.1 Pyrinomonadales bacterium | reverse complement strand
AAAACACATCGATACTTTACCGCGCTGGACGGCACCGATAATTTTTCTGACGCTGGTCGGAATTGTCTGGCTCGGAGTCGGAATTTTTGTCCTTTTCAAACAGGGCGGACACGCGCCATTTGTCATTCATTTCGCGACAATTTGTTTGACGGCATTTGTTTTTCACGTTTATAAATCGCTTTATTTGGGCGAAGATTTTGATTTGGCGATCAACTTGCTGGACAATCTTGCCTTTGCCTTTTTCGCGCCGTTATTTCTACATTTTTGTCTGCGGTATCCGATCAGAAGCGAGGTTTTTGACAATTCTCGCTGGAAAACATATTTGCTATATGTTCCGGCGGCAGTGGTTTGGATTGGTATTTTCGCTTTTTCGGTTATTCCGCAAATCGCTCTGAAATTTGATTTTATTAATTCAATTGCGCCACTTTTGGACAAATATGATTTGTTGGCGAATCTTTATCAGACAAATTTTTATCATTTCGTCATCTATATTGCTGCCGGTGCCGGTGTGTTGATTCGACGTTTTTGGCGAAACCGGCAAACGATCGTCCGGCAGCGTTTGAAATGGACGATGTGGGGAACGATTGCGGCGATTACGCCGATCATTGCTTTTCAGATCGCCAAACGCTTCGTTTATTTGCCCGAAGATGGTTACAGCGCGGCGATTACCACTTTGCCGCTCGCATTAATTCCGCTGAGTTTCGGTCATTCGGTTGTGCGTTACCGTTTAATGGATGTTGATGTTGTTGTTCGCCGCGCGCTTGTTTATGCGTTAACGACGCTGGCGATCGCGATGATGATCGGCACGGTCGCGCTCGGCTTGGTTTTTCTGGCTGTCGGCAATAATCTTTCAACGACGGAAATCACGCTTCGCGCTTTGATCGCGATCGTCGCAATGGCGGGAATCGTCCTTCTGAGCGAGCCTTTGAAGAAATTTTTGCAGGAGCGCGCCGACCGGTTTTTTTACGGCGAACGCTATGATTTGCGGCGCGGATTGCTCGATTTCGGCAGGACCCTTTCGGCGACAACCGCGCTTGACCCGCTGCTTAATGCTTTGACGGAAAGGCTTCGGCAAGTCTTGGATGTCGAAAAAGTTGCCGTTTTTATTGAAGACGAAGATTCATCGGAACATTACAGGGTCGCTAAATCAATCGGTTTGAGTGAAGAATTTAAAATTCCGACCGATTTTCGGCAAATGATCCGTCAAAAAAGCGCGGAAAAAGGAATTGTCCGCGCCGACGAACTCGAACTGCTTGAAACTGAAAGCGCGAGTCATAACGGCAATGGAAACGGTAAAATTCTTGTTCGCCAGGAACTGCATTATTTTGTGCCGTGCGTCGCTCGCGGACAAATGGTTGCCGTGATCGGATTGGGCAGAGCCAGCGACGGTTCGCTTTTGTCGAGCGAAGATTTGGAAATTTTGCAGACGGTTGCCGGATATGTCGCGGTGGCATTGGAAAACAGTCTGCTATATCAGGAACAGGAAAAACGCGCCGAAGAACTTGCGTTGCTCAAGGAATTTAACGAATCAATTGTCGAATCGGTCAATGTGGGACTTCTCGCGGTTGATGAAAGCGGACGCATTACGCGCTGTAATTCGACGTTTGAAGAAATGCTTGGGCTGAGCCGCAAAGAAACGATCGGAAAAGTTGTCGAAGACATCTTTGATTACGCTTTTGCGGTGAATCTTGAAAATATTTTGGGCAAATCGCGCTGGCATCTGACTGAAATTCGCCACGCCTACAAACTTTATACAAAGTCGTCCGACGGAAAATCTTTAATTCTAAATGTCGCCGTCGCGCCGCTTCGATCAGTTTCAAAAACTCAGACAGGCGCAATTATCGTTTTGGAAAATGTCACTTCACGCGTCAAACTCGAAGAAACTTTGCAGCAAAGCGAAAAACTTTCGAGTATCGGACTTCTCGCGGCGGGGGTTGCCCACGAAGTCAACACGCCTTTGACAGGCGTTTCGAGTTATACGCAAATGCTGCTCGGGATGATTCCCGACACCGACCCGAAACACGCGCTTTTGCTGAAAGTTCAAAAACAAACCGAACGCGCGACGAATATTGCCGGAAATCTTTTGAATTTTTCACGCGGCGGCAATTCGACCGAGTTTACCGAAATCAGCGTCAATAAATTGCTTGACGACACTCTCCAATTACTTGAGCCGCAAATGCGGAAATCGCAAATCGAGATCATCAAAAATTACTCGGAAATTGCGCCGAACATTTTCGGAAACGCCGGAAAATTACAGCAGGTTTTTACAAATTTAATTCTCAATGCGCGGGATGCAATTTTCGGCGGCGGACAGATTACTTTAATGACCGAACTCAACGAAAATGGTGAAGTTGTCGTCGAAGTTTCCGACACCGGAGAAGGCATCGCGCCCGAAAATTTAAGCAAAATCTACGACCCGTTTTTTACGACCAAAGGTGTTGGAAGCGGCACGGGTTTGGGGTTGGCGGTTTCCTACGGTATCGTGCAGGAACACGACGGCAGCATCGAAGCGCACAGCCGAATAAACGAAGGCACGACCTTTCATATTGTTTTTCCGCATGCTCAAGTTCAACAACAACGTGCTGTTAGCTAAAACACAAAGCCCGCACATTAAGATGGTGTCGTCGTCAAGCAAATAAAGCACTGACTGTGGGCTTCCGCTTTTTATGCACAAATTTGTTTCGTTTAATCTACAGATTTTGCCTGCTGAAAAAAGTATTATTTCGCCGATTTCGGCTGCCAATCTCTACGGCAAAGGCGTTTTTACGACAATTGCAATTTTTAATGCAAAACCGTTTTTGTGGGAAAAACACTGGCGCAGATTACAGGAAAATTCCGCAAAACTGAATATTGATCTTGTTGATTTTACCGAATCATCGGTAAAAGATGCGCTTTCACAGGTAATTTTGCAAAATAATCTTGAATCAGGTCGCGCCCGTTTGACGTTTTTTGATGAATCGGCAAGTGGCGTCTGGAATTTTGAATCGAAAAACAAAACCGCTTTGTTAATCACAACGGCAGATTGGCGGGAGATGAAAAGCGAATCGCCGTTGACTGTTTCGCCATTTCCGATAAATTCAAAATCCCCGCTTGCGAACATCAAATCTTGTAATTATTTGGAAAATCTGCTGGCATTTGAAGAAGCCCAAAACCGCGGATTTAAAGAAGCAATTCGGTTGAATGAGAAAGGTGAAATCGTTTCGGCTTCGATGGCAAATATCTTTTGGGTAGAAGATGAAAAGATCTTCACGCCAAGCCTTCAAACAGGCTGTCTGGCAGGCACGACACGAGAATTTTTGATGGAGAATTTTCCCGTTAAAAAGGTAAAAGCAGGATTAAATGAAATCACTAAAGCGACCGAAATTTTCCTGACATCTGCCGGAATCGGGATCTGTCCGGTAAATTTTGAAAACGCCCAAGGAAAAAATCACCCGATAGTTTCAAAACTGGCTGAATTTCTTGACTTGAAAAAGGTATAAAGAATTGAATAAAGCATAAAGAAAATAACGATGATCGCGGGTATCTCAAGTATCTTTCCGAATTTGAAGGCGGAGTGACTTTAGACGCAGTGCTGATGCCTTAAAATTTAAGCGGTGGTTACACTATTTTCCCGCCGCAGCTTGAACCGCTTCCTGCCGTGCATCCGTAACAATGATTATCCGTTACAATTGCACGGTTTTTTAGTTTTGCGAGGTCAAAATTGAAGATGGTCTGTTTTGATTCGACGGGCAATTCGAGCATTTGGTTGAAATCGCAATCGAAGAGATTTCCCTGCCAATCGACGCTTATTAAATTTCGGCACATCAGACCTTCGATCGTTGACGGGTTGAAGGCGTTGATGAGCCGCGTCATATAGCTTTCTTCGTTTTTCGAGCGGCGCAGCCAGTCTAAAAAGCGTGCGATCGGCATATTTGTGATGGTGTAGAGATTATTGAAAGAAATGTCGAAGCGGTTTTTGAGTTCGCGCCGGAAATCCGCTTCGATAGACGTTTGCGGCGGCGGCAGAAAAGCTCCGACCGGATTGTAAACGAGATTTAAAACAAGGTTTTTGTCAACTGCGTAGCCGACGGCATTTAATTTTCGCAAAGCTTCGATCGATTTTTCAAAAACTCCGGCGCCGCGTTGTGAATCAGTTTGCGTTTGCTGGAAATAAGGCAGAGAACATACAACTTCCGTCTCGTTTGCAGAAAAAAAGTCGGGCAGATCCTGCTGATTTTCCTCGAACATCACGGTTAAATTGTGGCGGATCATTACTTTTGCGCCAATCGTTCGCGCTTCGGTGACAAAATAGCGGAAATCGGGAATCAGCTCGGGTGCGCCGCCCGTGATGTCAAGCGTTTTTATTCCGAATTCGCGTAAGACCCGCAAACATTCGTCAATTATTTCGCGCTGCATTATTTCCGTCCGAATCGGCGAAGCATCAACGTGACAATGTTTGCAAGCCTGATTGCAGAGTTTGCCGACATTGACCTGCAAAGTATCGACATCGGCAGCAAAAAGCTCGGCGCTGTTTAATTTGCGGCGAAAACTTATCGGTGAATCGGGCTGCGCGGTTTTTCCGTTGCGCGTGATTTGGACGGCTTGCATATTTTTTAGCTGATGTCTTGGATTTCGGAGATTTTCCCGCCGGAAAAATGAAAGATCGATCTTCCTTCTAACTCGATCCGGTCGCCCGCCTTTGTTCCGTTGGGCAAATCGGCGGCAAGTGTTGCCCGATAATCGATCTCGATTTCGCAGAGGTCTTCGCTGAGACAGAATTTCGTGATTTTTTGCTCTCTTTCGGTAAAGAAATCGACGATCTGCTCTGCCTGTTCTCGTAAGGCGTCAATTCCCTTAATTTCGAGCGTCACCGCGCCGTTTGAAATGTTTTTAAAAATTACATCGTCGTCGAGATCCGCAAGCATTTGCTCGGTATCAAAGCGGTTGTAAGCTCGCACGTAATTCTCTACCGCATCTTTTTTCTCTTCGTCGGTCATATAATTTTAACCTGAATCTCACATCGAAACTTTGTCGTGCGCATTGTGCGATTGAATGCCGTGGATCAAACTGGCGCCGCCGCGAATTGCCGAGGCGAGATGAATCGATTCGGTCATCTGTTCCATATTCGAGCCGTTTTCCAGACAACTGTTTGTAAAAGCGTCGATGCAGTAAGGACATTGCACCGTGACCGCGACCGCCAGACCGATCAGAGCCTTTTCGCGTTTCGATAGCGCGCCTTCTTCCTGACACGCCTGATACCAAGCGAGAAATTTCTCAAACAGTTCGGGCTTATGTTTGGCGATGTCGCCGAATCTTCCGAGATCTTCTTCGTTGTAGTAATGCATAAATTTTTAACTTTCAAATTTCAATAAAAATTTCTCGATCTGACGGCGATGGCGCAGAATATGGACAATCGCGTGTTCAAAAAGTTGGTCAATGTTGTAGGTCACTTCCCAACGCGTTTTGAAAAAGACGTTTTCCACTTCTTCATCGCTGATTTCACGGCGTCCTTCGAAAATTTCGGCGGTGTAAGCCAGCATTTTGTCGATCTCGCCACCGATCTCGGTCTGCGGAATTTGCTTGTCTGCGACCGGCAAAGCGTCGATCGAAAGTGCGTCGCGGATGTATTTTGAATAACCGTAACCGGCGCGGACGACGTGATTCATAATCACCTCGATCGAATGGCAATGTTCGCTTTCGCCTTCAACAATGCGCGCGTAATCTTCGGCGCCGACCTTTTTGATCAATGATTTCAGTTCAAATGCGGCGCGTTCGTATTCGTCCATTAACGAACCCGTCGCGCCTTTCCGATAATCTTCCAGAGATTTTTTCATTAACAACAATTTCCTCCGGGAGCGCAGCATTCCGCGCCCGATAAATCGGTTAAGTTATATTCCAACCCTTTCGATTCGCGCGGGTTCCGTTTCGCGGTTCTCCGGCAATCGAATTCTGTTGCTTCTTCAAGCGCGATATTTTCAAGCGGTTCGACCGCGATGATCTGTGAGGCGTAAGGTTCTTTATTATAAATTTGAAAAGTCTTGTCGCAAACTGCCATGCGGGCGCCGCGTTCGAGAATATGTCCATCGTCGTCGATCACTTTTTTCCAAGGTCCGCGATAGATCACAGCTTGATTACGTTCCATACAAATGCCCTGTTTTCCTTTGTAGGCGACGACCGTCATTGCACGAAATTCGATGCCTTCGACAATGCGCCACGGCGTCGCGTCGCGTTTGACGATCTCGATTCCATAAAATCCGGCGCGTTCAAAAGCCTCGATAAAGAGGTCTTCGCGAAATGCGCCCGAAATACAGCCCGACCATAATTCGGGATCGTTTTGCAGGTGTTCGGGAACATCTTCATCAGCGACAATATCGGAGATCGCGACGCGCCCGCCGCGTTTGAGAACGCGAAACATCTCATTGAACATTTGTTCTTTAAGCTCGGGTTTGACGAGATTTAAAACGCAGTTCGAAAGAACGACATCGATCGAATTATCCTTGACCAGCGGGTTTTCGGTTTTCGTTTTGGCAACAAATGCTTCGTAGGCAAACAAATCGTCGGCTATTTTGATCGGATTTTTCGCTAAATATTCATCAACCAAACTCAGATCGAGCTTTAGATCCTGAATTTTCCCGTAGCGAAATTCAACATTTCCGTAGCCGATCTTACTTTTCATCTCGCCCAGATATTTATTGGCGAGCGCAAGCATTTCCGAATTCGTGTCAACGCCGATGATCTTGCCGCGCGCGCCGACGATCTGCGACGCGATGTAGCAGATTTTGCCGCCGCCCGAACCAAGATCGAGCACGGTTTCGCCCGCTCGGACAAAAGCCGAAGGATCACCGCAGCCGTAATCGCGTTCGATTATTTCAGCGGGCAAAACCCGTAAATATTGCGGATCGTATTCGACCGGACAACAAAGTGCGTCTTCTCTTATTTGTGATGCCGCGCCGTAGCGTGCGCGGACCGCATTTTCTACATCAAAACCGTCAGCCATAACTTACCTAAGAATGCCAAAAAAGCTAAAATTTATTCCAATGAAACGTGCAATTATCATTATGACAAAAGTTCCGCAGGCTGGAAACGTCAAAACGCGTCTCCAAAACATACTTGCGCCCGAAGATTGCGCCGCACTTGCCGAAGCCTTTCTGAAAGATGCCGTCAATAAAGCGCACACGGCTTGCGAAAATATGTTCATCGCTTTTTCTCCGCCCGACGAAATTCAAAAGTTAAAGCAAATTTTACCCGATGAATCAAACTTTATCGAACAAGCGGGCAAAAATTTAGGCGAAAAAATGTTCAATGCCTTTCAATTCGCGCTTGAAAAAAAAATAGATTCGGTCGTCATGATCGGAACCGACAGCCCGACGTTTCCTTTTGATTATCTCGAACAGGCGTTTGAATTTCTTGAAACAAACAGCGAAATTGTTTTGGGAAAGACCGAGGACGGCGGTTTTTATTTGATCGGATCACGCGCTCTGCACGCCGAAATTTTTGAAGATGTCGCGTGGAGCTCGCCCGAAACCTTTGATCAGGTCTTTGAAAACATTCGCAATCTCGGACTTCATTTACGCGAAACGCCGGGTTGGTATGACGTTGACGAAGAACGCGATCTGATTCAATTGAAAAACGAATTTCTTCGCAATAAAAACGCCAAACGCCGTGCGCCAAACACATTTGAATGGCTAAAACAAAATTTCCTTGTATAAATTTTCGGTTTTATCGATCATTTCGTCCAAAGCAAAATATTTTTCGGCAAAAATTTGTGCCGCGTTGGCGAGAGCTTCACGTTTTTCGCGGTCATTTAGCAAGACTTCGACGGCGGCGGCAAGCTTAACGGGTTCTTTGAGCGGAACGAGCAACGCCGTTTTATCTGAGCGCAAAATTTCCTTTGCGCCTTCGGTTTCGGTGGCGACGATCGCCGTTCGATTCGCCATCGCTTCGAGAATTGCCAGACCGAAACTTTCGGAATGCGAAGCCGACACGAAAATATCAAGTGCGGCAAGCACGGTTTGCATATCTTCAACCCAATCAAGAAACAAAAAGCGTTCTTCTAAATTAAAGACCTTGACCAACCGTTTTAAATCTCGCCGGAATTGCCGGTTGGTCGAATTATCTTTGCCGACAACGACGAAAAACGCGTTATCGTGGCGCGGCGCGATTTCGTTCGCGGCGAGCACAAAATCGTGCTGACCTTTTAATTCCTTGAGTTCGCCGATCGTCGCGATAACTTGCGCGTCAAGCGGAATATTGTGCAGAAGGCGAAAATCTCCGCGCAGTTTTTGACGAGTTTCTTCAGACAAGGTTTTGGTATTGATGCCGTTTGAGATGACTTTTATCTTTTCCGTCGAAAAGATGCTCCGCAGATTGGTTTCAACGGCGGAAGATACCGCAATTGCCCGCGTAAGATTTCGCAAAGCGAGCCTGTTAAAAGGTTTCATCGGAAAAAGAACGTGGCGCGTCAGCACAAATTTTGCGTTTTTCGATGTTCGGCAAATGAGACTTGCCGGAATATAATCGCGGGCGACGTGTGCATGGACGATCTCGACATTATTTTTATTTACAAAATTCGCGATCTTTTGCGCGCTGAAAATTCCGAAAGCATTTCTGATCGAAGAATGGAAAATATTTTCCGGCGGCAGAAAATCAAGCTTTTCCTGCCATTCATTCGATGGACGAAGCACGACAAAAACCTCGTGTCCGCGCTCGGTTAAGCCGCGGCACAGGTCGACTAAATGACGTTCGCCTCCGCCAAAGGTCTTTGCCGATGAAATATGCAAAATTCGCATTAGCTAGATTTTTCCACGAGCGTTATGAAATAAGCAAATAAAAAAGGCACGCTTTACAAGAAAGCGTGCCATAAAATGTTTTTCCCCGTGAGGAAAAACTAAAATTGGAAACGGGTTGAAAATTGAATCTGACGTTCCCGATACAATGTGCTGTCGGTTGACGTGACCTGTCCGAAACTCGAGTTATAGGTCAAAACACTTCCGCTACGCGTGTAGAGTGTGCTGTTGACACCAAAAATCTGAGTTCGGTTAAAGATGTTAAATCCTTCAGCCAAAAATTCGAGTTTGAATCTTTCCGTAAAATTGAATCGTTTGGAAAGACGCAAATCCATATTCCAAAGGCTCGGCAGACGATAAGCGTTGCGCGCGTTCAGCGGAAAACGATTGTCTCCGTTGGTACCGTTCAAGCTGGTGCCGGAAACCGTTCCGTCATACGGACGACCCGAATAAAAAACATAAATCGGTGCAATTGACCAACCGTTTAACAAATAATTACCGATCGAAGATTTTGAACCTTTGTAAAAACTCGGAGCATAAACCGCACTCGCAACAAATTTATGACGGGTGTCAAGATTGCTCGGACCGGCATCATAGCTTCGATCAAAAAGGTCATACGGACTGTTTGTCTGGGTAAAAGTTGCCGAGTTTTGGTTAGTGTCGGTAGCTTTTGCCAAAGTATAGCTCGCCTGGAATTGCAAGCCGGCAGTAAAGCGACGATTGATTTGGAAAACCAAAGCATTATATTCGGAACTCACGCTGCTTTGAATTTGGGTTGTCGAAAGACTGCCCGAAACGCGACCGTAAAGCGGCAGGGTAAGTGTTTGTCCGGTCGACGGTCCGCCGTTGACCGTAAAGGTCGTTGAACCCGTTCGTTGATAGTTCAGATCAACAAAGGTCGGCAAGTTGCGTCCCAAACTTCCGATATATGAAATGGAAACCGCAGTGTTTTTAGCAATCTGGCGTTCTAAAACAACGTCATATTGATTGATCAGCGGAGCTTGGAAGTTTCTTGAAAAGAACTGAACCGCACCGAGAGCGAATGATGAACAAGCGGCTGATAAATTATTCGGGAAAACCGGCGCACAAGCAGTGGTCGCACCGATACTTAACTGTGATTGTCCGTTCGGATTTCCGGTATTGATCAGGGCGTTGTAAATCGTCGAGCTTTGGATCCGTCCGTAGTAAATACCGTAGCCTGCTCGCAAGCTGGTTTTGCCATCGCCGAAAACGTCATAAGCAAGACCGATTCGCGGACCGAAATTATTTTTATCGTTCGGCAAATTCGCGGTCGCTTCGGCAAAAGTTCTTCCGTCATTCGGAATTATCGAGGTACTCGAATTAACCAACGTCGGTTTCGGCATTTTGATGTATTCCCAGCGCAAACCGAGATTGACCGTCAAACGCGGACTAACGCGGAAATCATCTTGCCCGAAGAAATTATAATCGATTGTCTTAACTTTTAATCCCAAAGTTCCGATTCCCTGCGTGTAGTTGCTCGTGTAGCATCGTCCGGCAAGTCGGCTGCTCGTGGCACACAGTGTTCCGGCAGTAAGCGGAGTTTGAGAATTTACATAATCGACAATAAAATCATTGATATTGTTGTAGGAATAACCGCCGCCTTGAAGACGCAAGTTTGATGTATCGTCAGTGACGCGATTGAAATCGCCGCCGAATTTGAAGGTGTGGTTGCCGCTTGACCAGGTCAATGTGTCGGCAATTTGAATACGGCGTTCATCAGGATATTTAGCACGTTCCAAGAAATTCGGCAAACCGAATTGCAATCCGTTTGTCAAAAAGATATTCGGAGCGCGCTGCCCTTGCGAAGTCGTGGTAGTTAACGGTTCGCCCGGTAAAGGTGTTTGACTGAATTGAGATTCAAAATCACGTCCATATTGGAAACGAGCCTCGTTTAAGACGTTGCTTGAAAGAGTTGATTGGAGACGCGCATTAATTGAATCGACTTCGACGAAATCATCGCCGAAACTCTGCCGCCCGAAATTATTGACGGCTTGAGTTTGAATGCCTGCCGGCGATTTCCAGCGTAAGCGGTTATAGCTTATGCTGAATAAATTGCTTTTATTGACTTGCCAGTCAATTTTCGGAAAATATAACGTCTGATCGCCTTTACGCGGAGTTTCGCCGGTTAAAGAATTAAGAAACGTTTGGGTGCTGAGAATCTGAGCCGCCGTCACTTTACCTGCTAATTGAGTTTGGTTAACAGTATTCAGATAATTGGGATTTGAAAAAACAGCGAGACCGGGGAAATTACGTTTCTGCTGGTCATAACTGAAAAAGAAGAACAAACGATTTTTAATGATCGGACCGCCGATCGCGCCGCCGAATTGTTGACGAAGATCGATCGGTTTGGCGGCAACCAGAGTTGAAACACCATTTACCAAAATCGTGTTGAAAGCCCGCGGATTGCGCGCGCCGTTGCGGTTATTACGATTATAGTAAAAAGCCTCGCCGTGAAATTCGTTGGTGCCGCTTTTGGTCACGGCGTTAGTCACGCCGCCGGCGGAACGTCCGTATTCCGCTGAATAGTTTGACGTATTGACCTGAAACTCGCGGATTGCCGATTGGCTGATCACATAGTTGATACGGGTGCGACCGCGTTCTTCGGAAAAGAATGCCTGATTGTTATCGCCGCCGTCAATCGTATTGTTATTTAACAAACCCGAAATTCCGCGAAAGCTGATTAACCCAAAAGTACCATCAGGAACCGCACTCGGTGAAAGAATCGCGAAATTCGACCAGCGGCGTCCGTTGATCGGCAGTTCATTAATCGATGTTTGGTTAAAGTTGCTGGTGTTCGAGTTATCATTGGTATTGATGACCGGAGCTTCGGAGGTAACTTCAACATTTATCTGTGATTGTCCGATGCTTAAGACGGCATCGATCGGTGTAATAAGTCCGACTTCGACTTTAATTCCGGTTGCCTTAAAAGGAGAAAATTGACCTGATGTCACTTCAACCGTGTAAGTTCCGGGCTGTAAGTTGCTGACGCGGTAAAGACCGCTGTCGGTAGTCGTAACTGTATTGGATTTATTTGTACCTTCATTAGTTACCGTTACGGTTGCATTTGGAACAATCGCATTTTGGGGATCCATAACCTTTCCGCTTATGCCTCCGGTTACAGTCGATTGGGCAAAAACTTGTCCAATCCCAAAAAGCAAACAGAAGATTGTTGTTGTTAAAAATTTTATCGAAAAATTTTTATTCATTTATCTTTTTAACCTCAATATTTAATAAAATCTATAGAACAAAATTGCTATTTTTTTATGATTAATTACACAAAACTATCTTGAATTTCGGATTTTACATTTTGATTTTTGGATATTTATAAACTAAAACCCTTTCAAATTTCCGACCAAAATTCATAATATAATTTTGAAAATAAAGCCTAATTGTTGAATTAACACACTATTACATAATTCATAGTTTAACTTATGAAAAATTGCCAAAACGTCAAAACAAGCAGGCACAGAAATATAAAGCAACTTGGGTTCCGCAAATTCAGGTATAAACTTGCTTCGTTATCAATGCCTTAATTCGAGGTTAATTCGAGGTTAAAGTTTTAGCGCGGCGGCGTGTAAGTCGCCGGAACCGGATTGTCCGTCAGAATCCCGAATTGGGTCGCTGCAAATCCGCCCGTGCTTTGCAAAATATACCAAACGCCGGTGCCGGGGCGAAAAACGGCAATGTCCGCTCGATTATCGCCGTCATAATCGCCGACTGCGGGTTTATCAGCTGCCAAGCCGAATTGTGTCACATAGACGCCTGCCTGACTTTGAAACAGATACCAAACGCCGTCGCGGAAGATTCCCAAATCCGTTTTACCGTCGCCGTCGAAATCCGCCTGAACGGGTTGGTCGGTGCCGACGCCGAATTGGGTCGCTGCAAATCCGCCCGTGCTTTGCAGAAGATACCAAACACCGTTTGACGGGCGAAAAACTGCGAGGTCGGTTTTGCCGTCGCCGTCGTAATCGCCCGGTACGGGTTTGTCGCCGCTCAGACCGAATTGCTCGATGCGGAATGAAGTTCCGCGGCTATCGAAGCTGTTAGCGATATACCAAACGCCGGTCGAAGGGCGAAAAACCGCCATATCGGTTCGTCCGTCGCCGTCGTAATCCGCCGGTACGGGAATGTCGCCTGAAGTGCCGAATTGATATGAGCGATAGATCGACCGCGAATAAAGATGCCACACGCCCGTATCGGGACGCCAGACGGCGAAATCCGTTTTGCCGTCGCCGTCATAATCGCCCGGCGCGAGAATATCGGTCGGAAGTCCGAAATTCAATATCGAATAGCTCGCATTCGAACTATTCGCAACATACCAAACGCCGGTTTCTGCGCGCCAGACGGAAATGTCGGTTTTGCCGTCGCCGTCAAAATCGGCAGGTTTATTTTTAGCGATTGCCAGTCCGGCGACTGGCGAATCGGAAATGTTGTTGTCGATATTAAACGTCACGCCGCCCCATGTTTCATCGCGCGGTCCGAGCCATTGATGAATTCGTTGGTGATTTGTCCAGAAAGTGTCGGCGAGCGGCGCGACGCCCCAAACCGACATAATGTTATTCCAACGCGCCAGCCAAACGATGTCGGGTTGACTTGCGGCGGGCATATTTTTCCAGTCGCCGTCCGCGTTAAAAGGAGAACCGTAAACGCCCGATTGATAGCCGAGTTCTTTTAAACGATCGGTCCAACCCTTCAAAAACGCTTTTGTCGGCGTCGAACACGCGCCCGTTCCGCTGAGGTCGTCGTAACGCTCCATATCGTAATACAGCACCGTTCCCTGCGTCAGTCCGAGATTGTTTGCGTCCGTGATGGCAATATCAGCTTCGCCGCGTCCCTGTGTTTCAGCTGTTGCGGGATCGGAACTGTGTTTGGCGGAAGTCGTGCTGACCGAACACGGCGATTGATAACCGACGACCGTCGGAATCAATCCCCAACCCTGCGCGGTCACCGTATTTACCCAAGCCGCCGTCAATTGCGGCTGCGAACATCCGCGATTTCTGCCTGAAAGATAAATGTTGACATCATAAAACGGCGAATTGTTCCACCACGTCTGCATCTGCGCAACGGTCGCCGCCGTGCATTTATCGAAACCGCGATTCAAACTAACGCGCGTCGTCCCGTTTGGCGGAAGGGCGAAAACCGAATTGCTCGCTTCGAGTTTGGCATTTTCTTTTTCGATTCGTGAAAGTTCTTTGATCTGCGGCGGTGTGATTTCTTTGTTTGAAGCGTAAATTTTTGTTTCCTGCCAACAGCCCGTTTTAAGAGCCTCGCAATTTCCGTGAGCGGTCAAAAACCAACGATTATTATTAAACCAAACTGTCTGAATAATATTTTCGCCCTTAACTGTTTCAACCGAATCCAAATCTGAAGTCTTTTTCTCCGTCAACTCTTTTTCAATTTCCCAAGTTTGTCCGCCGTTATGGGTCGTATAACAAACTTGTCTGATAAAATTTGAACTCGAAGTTAAATAAATTCTCAAATATCCGGTTCCGTAGGGATATTCATCTTTGAAAGAAGCGGATATATCTATATTTTCAAAGTTCGCTTCTTGCAAATGTTCGGGTTTTAATTCGATTGGGATTTTTATCCAATTTATTCCGCCGTCCTGCGTTTTCGCAAGTTGAACGCGTGCTTTTCCCTGATCAGATAAAATTACCCAGCTGTTGAATTTTTCATCAAATGAAACTCCGCTGATTGTCTCACCTGATTCGCGCGGCAAAGCGATTTCGCGCCACGTTTCGCCATTATCGTCAGTTCTGAAAAGCTTGTCGTTTGTGTAAGCAACGCCCGATTTTTCGCCGAAGACCTGAATGTTTTTGATTTGTGAACTGCGTCCTTTTTGAAGAGTTTGCGGCGGGCGTTGAATACCAGAAATAATCTTCAAACGACGAAACGGACTGTCATTATCCGTTTCAGGTATTTGCGCATTGGCGGTAAAATCAACAAACAAAATGAATAAGCCGAAAACAATAAACAAAACTTTTTGCATAATTGACCCTTTGAATTTAGAAAATTGGTTTTAGAAAAACTTATGGTTTAGTTAGAAAAGTATAGCGTATAGTAATGGCTTCTGGCGAGAAAAAATTTAATAAAAATAAAAATGCCGTCAGAAAATGATCGTTTCCGGCGGCAAAGCAAAAAGTGAATTGGCTGAATCAGCTGACCAGATGCAATAGATGACCCATTTGCAATTTCTTTGTGGTTAAATATTTAAGCGTGTTTTTCGACGGTTTGAACTCGATCGGCACACGTTCGACGATTTCGAGTCCGCCGTCGCGGATCGCCTGAATTTTTTCGGGATTATTCGACAAAACTTTTACTTTTTTCAAACCCAGATCGAGCAAAATCTCGACGCATTGATGATATTTGCGCAGATCAACTTCGAGTCCGAGCTGTTCGTTGGCTTCGATCGTGTCGGCGCCTTCGTCTTGCAGAGCGTAAGCGCGGATCTTGTTGATAATTCCGATGCCGCGACCTTCCTGCTGTTGATAAACGATCGCGCCGCGTCCTTCTTTTTCGATCAATTCCATCGCTTTTTGCAACTGCTGACCGCAATCGCATTTGATCGAACCGAAGACATCGCCGGTCAGACATTGCGAATGGATCCGCACAAGCGTCGGAATATTTTCGTCCATTTTTCCTTTATATAAGCAGACGAATTCTTCATCGCTGATCAAAGAGCGGTAGCCGGCGATGCGAAATTCTCCGATTTCGGTCGGAAGCCGAGATTCTGCAACTTTTTGAATGCTCGAAACGTCTGTATAGAACTGCGCATTTGCGTTACGATTTTTGAAATTTTCGACAATCATATATTACCCGATAAATTCCGCAGAAATAACAAAATATTCCAGATGTGCGGTTTATGCGATTTATCTAATCATATTTATCGGGGTAATGTCAAATATTGCGGACTATTTTTTGTGAAAGGTTGCAATATTTGACTTGATAGTGTAATTTTGATGTGAGCGGATTGAGCGGTTTTACTATACTTGACTTTTTTGTAAATTTAGTTTAGATTTATCGCGCAATTAAATCAATTTCTTTGTTTTAAAGGCAACACTAGGGAGAAAGATAAAGGGGGAATCAAATTATGTCATATTTAGATCATACTACATCAACAAATAAATCGCCGATTAATCACCGGATTATGGCGAATTTGGCGGTGCAGGCAAGTTGGGTAGATGCAGTTAGTGGAGAAATGATTTACGTTAACGGTGTGACGGAAAATGTCGGTGAAACCAGTACGCTGGTCAATCTCGAAGTTCTGCCGCCGGTCGGGAGCGAAGTTCAATTGCGGATTTTTGAAAACGAAGAAGCAATTATCGAAGTTCCGACACACGTCATTCGTGTTGAACGCGATCCGAGCCAACCGCTCGCTGCGCTTTCCATTTCCGATAATTTGAAGAAGTGGAAACAAATCGTTCTGACTGCCGCCCAAGCTTGGGTGACACGGCACTGGCAACTTAATTACGAAGAAGAATGGGTTAATTAATACATTCGGCTTTATTTTAACTGGAGAAGCGGAGGAATTTTTGCGAAAATTTCTCCGCTTCTGATTTTTGATGAAGCAAACTTGAGCCAATTTCAAAGCATCTGTATAAAGCAAATGAAAAGATTTCTTTCCGTTATTTTACTTTTAATATTATCGAGTTTCGTGTTCGCGCAAAACGCGGCGGTTCAGCAGAATCCTTTGACGCAAGCCGAATATGTCAAAATGCTGTACGATTTGCAGAAAAATCCGGACAAAGCGGAAGAATTGATCGAAACGATCCGCGCGCGCGGCATCGGTTTTGAATTGACCGACGGTTTGCGCGGTCTGACGATCTCCAAAAGCCGCAGCAACGCGGAACTGAAACGCACCCTCGAAGAAGCGGCGCGGCGGCGGGCAAATCCGGAAGCAGCCAAACTTCCAAGCCAAAAAGAAATTACCGAAATTTTGACGAAAGCGCGCGAAGCAAATCTGGCGGCGGTCGAAGAAATGCCGGATTTTGTCGTCAAACAACAGATTCAGCGTTCTGCCGCCTTTGCCGGAACTAACAATTTCCGCAATCTCGACCGTCTCGTCGTTGCCGTCAGCTATCGCGCGAGCGGCAAGGAAGAATACAAAGTTTTGTCCGTCAACGGTGTCTTGCAAAATAATCCGCAGAACAAAAATTCCTACGAAGAAACCGGCGGAACTAGTTCGACCGGCGAATTCGTGACGGTTTTGGCGAAGATCTTTAAGCCTGAAAGCGAAACGAAATTTGAAGTCGCCGACACGGATCTGATCCGAACGCGTCGCGCCGTCGTTTTTTATTATTCGATCGAACGCGATAAAGCGCAGCAAATGCTCGTTTCGTCGGGTACCTTTAATGATTCGACGATTACGGGAATGAAGGGCAAGATCTGGATCGACCGCGAAAATTTTCGGGTTTTGAAAATCGAAAGCGAAGCGACCGAAATTCCCGAAAGTTTTCCGATTCGTTCGGCACGCCGCGTGATCGATTATGATTGGGTGATGATCGACAAGGAAAAATATTTGCTTCCGTCGCTTTCGGATGTACGTCTGACGCTTCGTGAAAGCAAGCAGATCTTTGAATCAAAAAACGTGATTCGTTTCAAGGAATATCAGAAATACGGTTCGGAAGTTAAGATCTTGGACGGCGACGAAGAGGAAGTCAAAGACGACGTAAAACCGGATCAATAAAATTAGTTGACCGCGAAATAGGCAACGACCGCGGGAACGATCAGCCAGAGCAAACCTTTAATCAGAAAAAACAGAAAACCTGCCACGCCGAAGCGTTTCATCCAACCGACGGCGGGGCATTTTCTTTTTTTCGGCTCTTCGTTCATACGCATTTTTAAAATAACTCATTTTGCACATTGTTTTCAAATTAAACGATAATATTTTGAATGATCGAACGCGCTGCGTGAGCGGCGTACAAATTGTCAGTCATCAAAGGTCTGTTTGAACGCCCGCAAAGCGTTCATTGCCGATAATCTCTCGGGATTCCAAAATATGAAAAAACAATTTCTGCAATTTACCGCGTTGGCTTTTTGTTTTATTCTTTTTTCGTCCACAGCGTTTGCTCAAAACAAACCGCCGCCGGAACCAAATAAACGTGAGGCTGATTTGCTCGAACTCATTAAACTCGATAAAACCGTCAAACTCGACATTCGTTACGCCCGCGCCGACAATTTTGTCGGCAAAGCGGTTTACAGCGAAGCGCGCGCGTTTCTCCAAAGACCTGCCGCCGAAGCTGTCATTCGCGTCCATAAACTGCTGAAAAAACAAGGTTTGGGAATCGTCATTTTCGACGGCTACCGTCCGTGGGCGATTACCAAATTATTTTGGGAAGTAACGCCCGCCGATAAACGAAAATTCGTCGCCAACCCGAAAACTGGTTCGCGCCACAATCGCGGCTGCGCGGTCGATCTGAGCATTTACGACCTCAAAACCGGCAAGCTCGTGCCGATGCCGTCAGACTTTGACGAATTTACCGAGCGCGCTTCGCCCGATTATAAAGGCGGAACCGCGGAAGAAACGCGCAATCGCGAGCTGCTCCGGAAACTCATGGAAGACGCGGGTTTTACGGTCAACGCCAACGAATGGTGGCATTTCGATTATAAAGATTGGCAATCTTACGCGATCTACGACATTCCTTTTTCGGAAGCCGGAAAGCTCGACAAAAAGCCGAAAACGCCAAAGATCAAAGAAAAAAAGGAATTGAAAAAGTTTTTCGATGACGCCGGGCTGACGGGCGGAATTTACATCTATGATCTCAAGCAAAACGAATACACGATCTATGATCGCCGGCGAATGGACGCCGAATTTGTGCCGGCTTCGACCTCGAAGATCATTCATTCGCTGATCTTTCTCGATTCCGGCGCGATCGCCGACGAAAACGAAATATTGAAATGGGACGGCGTCCGGCGGTCGGTCGAGGCGTGGAATCAAGACCAAAATCTGCGTTCGGCGCTGAAGGTTTCCGCCGTTTGGTTTTACACGGAAGTTTCAAAACGCGTCGGGCAGGAGAAAATGCAGAAATATTACGACGCGGTCGGTTACGGCAATCGCAAGACGAACGGTTTCGGCGTCGATTACTGGAACAAAGGCGATCTGCGCGTGACGCCGCGCGGGCAGCTCGAATTTCTCGTCAAGTTTTATCAAAACCGACTGCCATTTTCGCCGCAGGTGATTGCGATCGTCAAAGACATTCTGATCGAGGAAAAGACCGATAATTACACACTTCGCGCGAAAACCGGCTGGTCAAGCGCGTATTCGCCGCAAGTCGGTTGGTGGATCGGTTACGTCGAACGCGGCGCGGAAGTTTTTTTCTTTGCGACCGAGATCGACATCCAAAAAGACGAAGACGCCGCAAAGCGAAAAGAAATCACGCGCAACATTTTGAAGAGTTTGAAGATTATTGAATAGCTGAAAAAATCGGTTTCGTAAGCATTAGCGAAAAAGCCTATCAAGATAAATTTTATCTTGATAGGCTTTTTCGTAAGCACTCGTCGCATTTATTTTAAAATTACTCCTCGTTCTTCTTTGCGGTGAAGATTCGCGAACCGAATTCGACCGGACGGCGGAAAATAAAATCCGGTGTATTCACGTCTTTCGTGATTTCGACGCTGTTTGCGGTCAGCGTCGTGCCCGTCGCGCGTTGAAAGGTCGAGATCGCTTTGTTGAGGTCGGTTTGCGCCTGAAGTTCGTTGGCACGCGCCGAAATCAACGCAGTTTGGCGTTGAAAGACGAGAAAAACGGTCGAGGTTCCGGCGCGAAATTGACGTTGTTCGCTGTCATAAAGCTGTTCGGTCGCGGCACGCGTCGCGGCGGCGGCTTGCAGACGCGCTTCCGCCGAACGCAGCGTTTGCAGCGCGTTGCGGACGTCGGCTTCGATCACTTGTTCGGTCTGTGCCTGACTGTTTTTGATCTGGTCGCCTTCCGCGAGCGTTCTGCCGAGATTGGCTTTCGCCGTGTGATTTCCGAACGGCAGCGAGATCGTCACGCCGACGCGATAGGTCGGATAATCCTGCTGGATCAAATTTCCCAGCGAATTAAAATAACCGCCGACGAGATTGGGCGGCACGCGGCTTTCGCCCGTCGTCGGATTGATCGAGGCGGCGGTCGTCGTTCCCGCCAAACCGTTCGACGTATAACTGCTGACCAGATCGATCTGCGGTTTGGTCAGGTCGCGGTAATATTTTTCGTTGATCTTGTTGATTTCCGCGCTGGTTTGAAGCTGCGCAATCTCTTGCCGGTTCGTCAGCGCCTCTTTGACGGCTTCCTCGAGCGGAATGCGCGGGACTTCGAGTTCGATCGGCGAAACCGGGACGAGCGCGCGCGTCCAGATCGTATCTTTGCGGTCGGGCAGCATCAGCGTTTTTAAGTTGTTTTCCGCGCGCGTGACGGTTTCCTGAGCGCTGTAAATATTTTGCTCAAAGGTCGAGATTTGCGCGTTGGCGGCGACCGTTTCGATCGGTGCAAGAACGCCTTTGGAAACCAAACGTTCGTTGCTTTCGAGCTGCAGACGCGCTTGTTTGACGGCATCGATCTGGACTTGCAGATTCCGCAGAGAAAAGACGAGATCCCAGTAAGCTTGTTCGACCTGCGCGATGACTTCGACGGCTTTCTGACGAAATTGGGCGTCCGTTAAACTCAGATTTTTTTTAGCGATTGCAATGTTGCGGCGCGGCGCGTCGATCCGTCTGCCGCGAAAAAGCGGTTGCGTGTAAGTAAAACTGAGCGCTGACGGAAATTGCGGATTGAGCGTCGCATTTAAATTAGAGGAATTTGTTCGCGACGATGAAAAGCTTAGATTATAAAAACCACCGCCGATCCGCGAAAACCCGTTGACGCCGAAACCGCCGTTGAGCGTACGTTGCGTGACTGCGCCATTAACCGCGCCGCCGATGGTCGAAGCGGTCGGCGTCGTTCGGCGTTCGTAATAATTTTCCGAAACGATGTTCGGATCATAAATGCCCTGCGACACTTTTAAGTTAAATTCGGCGATCTTGACATCGATCTTCGAGGCGTCAATATCGTTATTGTTTTGCAGCGCGAGCTTGATCGCGTCGGGCAAGCTGATCGGAAGCTGATCGGCAACATCAACGCCGACCCGGTCGGTGCTCGGCAGCGGGCGCACCGGCGCTTCAAAATTCGGGGCGACGGGCGGCGGTTCGTCAGGCAATTGCGCCGGGGTTTGGGTCGGCGCCGGAGTTGGAGTTGAAACAGAGTTTTGCGCCGAAGCAAAGACGACCGCGCACAAAAGAAGCACGATGCTAAAAATCAAATTCTTCATATCTAAAAAAAACATTTTATAAAACTTTGTTTATTCAGTTGTTCGCGGTTCAATAAAGCCGTCTTTGATGCCGTCCTTTGGTTCTTTTTGCTCATCTTCTTTGTTGCGTGTGTAAAGCGAAGCGGCATCGGCGAGTTTTTCGCGCGCCGGACGAAACCATTTCCCAACTCCCTCAAAGCGGCGGCTGACTCGCCCGAAAACATTCGATTCCTGAACGTCGTCAAAGAGCGAATAAAAAACGGGAACCGCGAGCAGCGTCAAAAGCAAACAAAGCGATTGACCGCCGACGACGAGCACGCCGATCGAGCGATTGGTCGCTGCGCCCGCGCCGCTTCCCAAAATCAGCGGAATCATTCCGGCGACGAGCGCCATCGTCGTCATCAAAATCGGTCGCAGGCGGTCGCGATTTGCCTGAATGATCGCATCATAGCGATTCATTCCCTTTGCCCGCAGCGTGTTCGTATGGTCGATCTGCAGAATCGCGTTTTTCTTGACGATCCCGAAGAGCAATAGAATTCCGAGCGCTGAAAAGATGTTCAACGTCTGTCCGGCAAGTAAAGTTGAAACGAGCGCGAACGGAATTGAAAGCGGCAAAGTCAAAAGGATCGTGATCGGGTGGATAAACGATTCAAACTGCGCCGCCAAGATCAGATACATAAAGACGAACGACAGCAGAAACGCATATAAAAACGATTGATAGGCACGTTGTAATTCCTTTGATTGTCCGGTCACGCCCGCCGTGTATTCGGTCGGTAAATTTAATTCTTTTACATAGCCTTCGAGTTTTACGACTGCGTCCGATTCCGAGGCATTCGGCGGCAGACTCGCGCTGACGGTAATTTGACGCTGCCGGTTCAAACGGCTGATCGATGACGGCGCGCTGCCTTCCTCGATCTTAATCAGCTTTTCCAAACCGACCGTCCCGCCCATTGAAGAAACGACCGTAAAATACTGCAAATTATTGCGGTCGCGGCGATATTGTTCGTCTGCCTGAAGAACAACGTCATATTGTTTGTTATTCTGGCTGAAGGTCGTCACGCGCTGTCCGGCGGCAAACGTATTTAAGGCAGTTGCCACATCGCCCGCTTTAACGCCCAGATCAGCCGCCTTGGCGCGATCGATCGTCACCTGAATTTCCGGCGTTCCCGCGTCGAATGAACTGTCGGCATCGCGGAAAGTCGGATCTTGCTTCATTTTTTCGACCAACTGATCCGCATAACTTTGAAGCTGATCCATATCGGGACC
>JBBQOA010000001.1:0-32442 GCA_038330465.1 Pyrinomonadales bacterium | reverse complement strand
AACAATTCAAAGATCGAGGCGAGCAGTCCGCCGGTTTGCCGTCCCGCTTGTTGAAACACGAACTTTACGGAAGCCATTGCGATGATCGCCGCCGCGCTATATTGCACAGATCGTCCGCGCTCACCGCTTTGCTCCAAAACGATCCAATTGTCAATCAATTCCTGAGAAACCCAAAACGTCAGACTTCCACGCAACCGTAAACTTCGGTTATAATCTTTCCAGTTGCGGATTCGATAGGTGGCTTTTTTTTTCATGGTAGAAAAATCTTACCATTTCATCGTTTCCGCGACCTATTTATGCAACAACGCCATTCGGCGACAATCACCTTTACTAATAACACCGTCAGCAGCAACACCGCTCAAGCAAGCGGAGGCGGCATCTTCAACAATTTCGTCGCGACCATGAACAACAATCTCGTCGCATTGAACACGGCGCCTGACGGGAATGACCTGGTCGGACGCGGAAGCCTCGGCAATGCGTTCAACGGCAGTTACAATCTGATCGGGAACGCTGACGGCAGCGAAGGATTAGGAGCAACCACCAATCAACTCGGTTCAACCCTAAGTCCAATCGATCCGCACATAGGAACTTTGAGAGATAACGGCGGTTTGACCTTAACGCGGGCAGTGCTGACGCGCAGTCCGGCGATTGACAAAGGCAATAGCCCAAGTGTTATCACTGACCAGCGCGGTAAAGTCCGCCCATATGACAATCTGCTCATTCCAAACGCGGCAAGCGGCGACGGCGCGGACATCGGCGCGTTTGAACGAACATTCTCACCGACACCGTTCGATTTTGATGCAGACGGAAAAGCGGACATTTCAATTTATCGCCCGTCAGCCGGTGAATGGTGGTATTCGAAAAGCAGTGACTCAAACAATATAACTTTACAATTCGGCAACAGCACCGACCAAATCGTTCCCGCCGATTTTACCGCCGATGGTAAAACCGATCTTGCCGTCTTTCGACCTTCAACAGGCGAGTGGTTTTTCCTGAGAAGTGAAGACAACAGTTTTTATTCATTCCCGTTTGGAACAAACGGTGATATTCCCGCGCCTGCCGATTACGACGGTGACGGACGTAGCGATGCGGCAGTTTTTCGTCCCTCGAATTCAACGTGGTATATCAATAAATCTTCCGGTGGAACGACAATTCAAAAGTTCGGCACGGCGGGCGATGTTCCGGTTGTCGCTGATTTTGACGGTGACTTTAAAGCGGATATTGCCATTTATCGTGCTTCTACAGGCGAATGGTGGATCAATCGAAGTACCGATGGAGTAATCGCTTTCCAATTTGGAACCGCCACTGACAAACCCGTTCAGGGAGATTATACCGGCGACGGCAAGGCTGACGCCGCTTTCTACAGACCGTCGACCGGCGAATGGTTTGTTCTGAGAAGCGAGAACCAGAGTTACTTTTCATTTCCGTTCGGGATTTCAACGGATCTTCCGACGCCCGCCGATTACGACGGCGACGGAAAGTTCGATGTGGCAGTTTTCCGTCCCTCAAACTCAACGTGGTTTGTGCAAAGATCAACCGCCGGAACGCTAATTCAAGGCTTCGGACAAAGCGGCGATAAACCCGTCCCCAATGCTTTCGTTCCCTAATTTGTATAATCTGAAATTACTAATCATAAAAGGCTTCGTTCAATTTGAGCGAAGCCTCTTTATATTTAATTGCTTATTATGCCGTTTTTATCGGACATAGGTAATAAAAACGTTCACCAAAGTAGGTTGAGAATCAAAAAATCGCAGCAAGAGGGTTTTGCAAAAATTCGTTTAGGGGCTGTTCAAAAGACTGAAAACCCAGCAGTTAAATAGTCCAAATGACTGTTTTGATAGTCCCACACTCAGGAGGATTATCAAAAATGATTTATCGAAAGTCTTATTTAAGTAAACTGAATGATCGTGTGTGGCAGATTTTAGAACCGCTCCTGCCGGCTGAAAAACCGGGCGGACGCCTGACGCGCTTATCCAATGCGCGCATTATCAACGTGATTCAGTATGTTTTGCGAAATGGCGGCGCCTGCCGGGTCAATCCCGCATGACTTGCCGCATTGCGAAACAGCTTATCATTACCGGAAACGAGTTGGAACATAGACGGTGATTCACGATCATCTGCATATCGAAATCAGAAACACGAATACCTATTCCCTGCCCGTCCGAACGTTCGATTTCGTGATGTCTCAAAATTCCAGAAGCCCCACGCCTGGGATATTGGAAGCGTTTCCGTCGGATTCGTGATCTTGCCAATATTACTGATTTGCGGATTCACGACCTGCGCCACTTTGCGACCACGATGCTGTTTATTGAGGGAGTTTCAGATGCGATCATCCGCAAGATGACCGGACATAGGAGCGATGAATTAGAGCGATACAAACATCTTTCACCATCTTTTTCTCAGCAAACTACTGAGCTTATTGCCGGTAAACTGGTTGATGAATTAGAGGGTTTGGGCACGTTTTTGGGCACATTGCCTGAAAACGAAAAAGCCGCCACTGAGGCGACTTCGGAAACTACTGATAATAAAGATGTTAATGGCGGAGCCGACGGGGCTCGAACCCGCGACCTCCAACGTGACAGGCTGGCGTTCTAACCAAACTGAACTACGACTCCGCATTGGAAATTTCAAATTTATAATCTGAAATTTATAATCTGAAATTTTCAAAATTGGTGGGCACGAAGGGACTCGAACCCCTAACTTCCTCCTTGTAAGGGAGGCTGTCTACCAATTGACGTACGTGCCCGAAAACCTTTCTGTTTTTTCAACAAACCGCACGTTTATTTCAAAAAAACCGCTCTTTTATTTCAAAAGAGCGAACTGTCATACTACGAAAATTCGGCTTTATCTGTCAAGTTTGAGAAGCAATTTTTTGTTTTAATAGTTTCTCTTTTGCAGCAGCGGTTTGATTGCCGACTGAATTCTGACGCTTTTTTCGTCATAAACCAAAATTGTTCCGCCGAAACCGACGGCGAAACCTTTTTTACCGACGAACAAAACTCTTTCGAGTTTGTGTTTAATGCCGGTTTCTTCCGGCGTCCAAATATTTCCGGCGGTTGTCGTGTGTAAGATCGTCCCTTCGTCGCCGACCGCCCAGCCTTCCGCCGTGCTCGCGAAAAAGACATCGGAGAGATCTTTTGACACGCCCGAATTTTGTTCGCGCCAGGTTTTGCCGCCGCTCATCGTTTGAAAGATCTTGCCGTTTGAACCAACCGCCCAACCGTTTCGCTGATTGGCGAAAAAGACGGAATTGAATTTTGCCGTTTTATCGCCGAAAACATTTGCCTGATTCCAATTAGCGCCCGCATCTTCGGTGAAATAGACGCTGCCGCCCGCGCCGACGACGGTGCCGTGCGCGGCGTCGGAAAAAATTCCGTCAAGCAGTAGATAACGGCTCGGCGCCGGCGATTTTTCCCAGGTTTGTCCGTCTGCTCGGAGCTCGAAAAACACACCGTTTTCGCCGACCGCAAAGCCTTTGCCATTTTGATTAAAGAAAATTTTTGTGATTCGTCCGCGCCCGCCGCCGGTAAATTCCACTTTTTCCCAGGTTTCGCCGCCGTCGTTCGTTTTCATTAAATACGACGAAGAATTCTGACCGCGATCATAGATGCTGCGTTCGCACAAAATCCAGCCGTGATAAATATCGGTAAAGGTGATTTGCAGAATTTTATCGTCGGTAAAACTTTTGTGTTTCTGCCAGGTTTTTCCGCCGTCTTTGGTTTCGAGAAACGCGCCGTTGCTGCCCGTCACAAACCCGCGATTTTCATCGAAAAAATAAATGTCGTGAAGCCACGCGAGCGTGTTCGCGCTCTGCTTTGTCCAATCGGCTTTGACGGTTTGAAAAGCCGCAAAACAAACCAAAATAATAGAAATTTTCTTAAACCAAATCATTTGTTTGATGAAAATAACTGTGACTTGCCGATCGGAATCAACCGCAAACCCTAAACCCCAAAATTGCTTAAAACGGACTGCCGAAAAGAATTCGTAAAGCGCTGAATCTTCCGACATAATCAAAGAATTTTTCGACCGTAAAACCTTTTCCGCCGACGACGACCTGATCGCCCGGATTGAGAAAGATCATCGGTTGTTTGCCGGTTTCGATCTCGGCGAGATTGACATCGCGGCGCGAAAGTTTGCCCTGCGCGTCAAAACTGATGACGGAAATCTTTTTCTTGTCGCCTTCTTTGGTAATGCCGCCGGCTTCGATGATCGCTTCGTAAAGACTCACTTTGCGGTCCATAATGCGGATGCCGGGCGCGGCAACCTTGCCCATCACGCTGTAACGCACCGACATTGCTTTGTCGAGCGTGACGGTCACTTTCGGTTCGATAATATATTCGTCGAGTTTTTTGGTGATTTCGTCCGCCACTTGTTCGACGGTTTTGCCGCCAACCAGAATGCCTTCGCGGATCAGCGGATAAGAAATGCGCGCCGTCGGTGGCACGGTGATGCCGGTTTTGCAATAATCGGGGCATTGCCCGAAAACTTCGACCGTGATGATGTCGTTCGGTCCGAGCCGGTATTCTTTCAGATAATTGTTGTAATAGGGGAGAATATTTTCGGTTTCGTCGGGTTTTACTTCTGAAGTTTGATCCTCGCCGTTCGTCACAGGCGTCGGCGTCGGTTCGACTTTCTCCGTTTCCGCCGAATTCGTTTTAACTTCGTCGGGCGCGATCCGGTCGCGTGTTTTCGGATTTTCCGTCTGCGCTGATAAACCGCCGGCGAAAATTAAACCGACCACTAAACTTAAACTGATTTTTTGCAAAAATTTTACCACTTTCATCTTTCCTGTCTCCGTTTCAATAAAACGACTATCGAACTAAATATTTCAAATTCCAGATTTCAAAGTTCCCGCAAGTTGCTTCAATCCCTTTTGCATTTATCCATCCGCTTACGCGGGCGTTAGCGTCCGCCTTTGCTGAAAAGCACGGTTTTGACCGTTTCAAAAACAATTACCAGATCCAGCGCGAGACTCTGATTTTTGATGTAATACAGATCGTATTGCAATTTCTGGCGCGCATCTTCGACCGACGCGCCGTATGGATATTTGATCTGCGCCCAGCCGGTGAGTCCCGGCGCGACCAGATGCCGGTGATCGTAAAACGAAATTTCTTCGGCGAGCTGCGCGACAAAATGCGGGCGTTCCGGGCGCGGTCCGACAAAGCTCATTTCGCCTTTGATAATGTTCCAAAATTGCGGAATTTCATCGACGCGAATCTTGCGGATGATGCGACCGATCCGCGTCGTGCGTTCGTCGTCGGCGGTTGCCCAGACGGGTTTGCCGTCTTTTTCGGCATCGCTGCGCATCGAGCGAAACTTTAAAACCCGAAAGATCTTGCCGTTTTCTCCAACTCTTTCCTGTTTGTAAAAAATAGTGCCTTTCGATTCGAGTTTGATCAAAACAGCGGTCAAAAGCGCGATCGGCGACGACAAGATCAAACCGATCAAAGCCAATCCGCGATGAACGATCTCACGAAAAACGGTTCCGAGCCGCGTATCTTTGCGGCGTCCGGCAAAAATCAGCCACGACGGGCGCAGCATATCGATATTGACCTGTCCCGTGACGCGCTCAAAAAACGACGTGCATTCTTCGATATTGACGTCGCCCGTCAAACTCATTTTGAGGAGCGTTTCGGTCGGAAAAGTTCCGCGCCGTTCGCGCACGGCTATCACGATCCGGTCGATCTTTTCTTTTTTGACGATGTCTTCGAGTTCGCCGGTTGTCCCGAGAACGCTGAGGTCGGCGATCTTTGTATTCGGTTTGATGCCGTTTTCGGTGACGAAACCGACGATCCGATAACCGGCGTCGCGCCGTTCAAAAACCGCTTGGGCAGTTTCACGCGCGGCTTGTCCCGTTCCGACGAGCAGAATTTTTTCGCCGATCTCGGGATGTCCGGTAAAATAGTGAATCAAAAAACGCCAGCTTAAGAGCAAAACCAGCACGAGCGGCACGGAAATGACCGAAACGCCGCGTCCGATGAGCAGCGGCGGCACAAAATAAAACAACAGCGCGAGCAGTGCCCAGGCGATTCCGAGAGCTTGCACGAGCCGCAGCATCAGTTCGCGCCGGTTGCTCATCACGGTAAATTCGTAGAGGTCGTAAAAATAAAAAATCAGCGTGCAGACAACCGTTGCCAGAGTGATTTTCAGCCAGCCGTTTTTTTCGTTTAACTGATACCGCGAACCTTCAATTCCCAAACGCAGATACAGAGCCAGCACGATTCCGCCGTAAATTATCGCGGCATCGGCAAGCAGTAATCCAATTGTTCGGAGGCTGAATTTGTTTGCATTCATCAGTTAAAATCAGTCGGCGATCGGGAAGTCGGCAATAAAAATCTTTAGGTGTGAAAACCCTGCCAACTTCCTACTTTTGTCTGTAATATCCGTAATTGTAGTGGCTTTCGTCCAAAACGTCTTCCGATTGATTGAGCACGACGCCCATCATCCGGTCGCGCGGCAGCGATTCGAGAATCCGGTCAACCGCGCTGTATTTGGTTTTTCCGGCGCGCAGCACAAGCATTGCGCCGTCCGCGTGATTGATCAAAACATTCGCGTCGGTAAACATCCCGAGCGGCGGCGCGTCGATGATCACAAAATCGAACATTTCGCGTGCCTGCCGCAGAATTTCTTTGAATTTCGGTCCTGAAATGAGTTCGGCGACATCGGTTCGCGCTTCGCCGCCGGGCAGCAGATGAAGTCCTGACGGTTCCAGTTTGATGATCGCATCCGTCAAATTCGTGTTGCCGGTCAGAATATCAGAAAGTCCTTTGTCGGCTTCGATGCCGAGATAATCCGTCAACGACGGCATTCGCAGATCGCTGTCGATGATCAGACATTTAATGCCGTCGGTCTGCGCGAGCAGCCATGAAAGATTAAGCGCGGTGATCGTTTTTCCCTCGCTCGGATTGATGCTCGCAACAACGATCGACTGCAATTTTTGACGCTGGCTTTTGTGCAGGATCTGCGTTCTCAGATTGCGGTATTCTTCGCAATAATTTGAATGCGGCTGAGTGATCGCGACCAGACGAGGTTCGACGCGCTCCGCTTCGACGTTCCACACGGTAAATTCCGGCAGACGTTTTTCGACGAAGCGCGTCGCTCCCGTAGCGTTCAAAGTTGCCCCGGCAGTGATTTCAGATAAAGAGTCAGGGAGTGCCGTCCCGACTGTAAGCTCTGACTGCCCATTGAACGCCAAGCTCGGTGTTCCGATCTTAAAACTTTCATCCGTAAACATTTCCGGCGGCGAGGTCGTGCGCTTTGTCACGCGCTCGAAAGGAACGACCGTTCCTTTTGAATCTTCCGCTATTCCGGTTGTTTGTTCGGTTTGCTTTTTTTGTAATGCTCTAAGAATACTCATTCGATTACTCCGTCATCCAATTACAAATTTCAAATTTCAAATTTTTGATCCGCTTGACTGCTCTTTCTTTGTAATTTGAATCTGTTTTTGTAACTTTAATCTTCCTTTGAAATTTGTAATTTGTAATTTGTAATTCAGCAAAGCTGATTAATAAAACCCGCCGACTTCTTCGATTTCCAGACTGATGTCGTCGTCCATATCGTCAAACGGCGAATGTTGACCGTTTGAATTGCTGTTGCCGCTGACTTTTGCATTACCGTTGCTTTGCGTCTGTTCGGTTTTGAACATCGGTTTGGCTTTTTCGGCGCGGGCTTGATTGCTCCACAATTCCTCACGCGCCTCATTGGTCAAAACGCGCGCCGAACTGACGTTTTCGACCGATTTTTCGCTTGTCAGCAAGGCATCGTTGCGCGGCAGCAGATCGAGATTGTCGGCAACTTCTTCGACAATTTGCCGACCGATGATCTGTTCGCCCGCCGCGTAAGCCGCGAGCATCGAATTATCGCAAAGATTATTGATCTGACGCGGAATTCCCTCGGAACATTGAAAAATAAAATCGATCGCGCCCGGCGTGAAAATATTCGGCTGGTCCGAACCGCCGATCAGGAGTCGTTCGGTGATATAGCGTTCGATCTCTTCGACATTCGGCAGCGCGTGCATTTTGCAGCGCAGCGCAACGCGTTGTTTGAGCTGCCGCAAATTCGGCTGATTGAGCTTTTCGCGCAGTTCCGGTTGTCCGGTCAAAACGATCTGCAGATGTTTGGCGTTGTCCGATTCGAAATTCATCAAAAGACGAATTTCTTCGAGGACGTAATCCGAGAGTTCGTGCGCTTCGTCAATGATCAAAACCGTCCGTAATCCGCGCCGGTGGCGTTCTTCCAAAACCTTGCCCATCACTTGCAGTAATTCGGCTTTGTTCGTCCAATCCTTGATATTAAGCATCTGCGTGACGTGATGATAAAACTCGTCGATCGAGAGGCGCGGATTGAAAACATACGCCGCCAGCACGGAAGAATCAAGCCGCCGCAAGATCCATCTGAGCGCGGTCGTTTTTCCCGTTCCAACCTCGCCCGTCAGGACGATCAAGCCTTTGGCGTTTTCGAGTCCGTAATAAAGACTTGCCAAAACTTCGTTATAGCTCGGCGTGAACACGATAAAACGCGGGTCGGGCGTTAATGTGAACGGTGTATCTTCTAATCCGAAAAATTCTTTATACATTGCTTTCTCCGAAATAATTACAAATTACAGATTTCAAATTTATAATTCGTAATTTTCTAACCATCTAAATTTACAGATTTGAAATTTGTGATCTGTAATTTGTAATTGGCGGCTGTGCCGCTTAGGAAATCATTCGTTCAAAAATTCTGGTCGCCTGCAAAATCATCGCGATCAGCGGAATTGCGCCGACTGCCGCGACGACGCCCGCCATCACGCGCAGCCAGTGCGAGCGTTTGAGCCACACTTTCTCGTCGTGCGAGAGCAGCGGCGGAACCGATGCGAGCACAGGCAAACCCGTATAATGCTTGGCGTCTTCGATATTCTGGATCTTGAAAACACGCGGCAGTTCAAAGAGCGCCGCCAGAAACAAACCGATCGCCAAACCGATCGCCGCGCCGAGTCCGGTCAGAAGCCCGCGTTTCGGCGCGACCGGCGATTCGGGCAAATTTGCGGCGTCCTGCACGCGGATCGTTTCGCCTTGCGCGTTTGATTCGCGGTTGACCTGCAACGAAGCGTCGTTGATCTTTTTCGAAAGATCGTCGTATTTTTGCTTCGCCGTTTGATACTGCGCGTTGATGCCTTCGAGCGCGACCTTGACATTCGGAATCGTGTTGATCTTTGTTTCGAGAATCGAGATCTGTCCGGCGTTTTGCTGAACCTCTTGATTTTTATATTGAATCTGCTGTTCGATCTGCCCGATCTGACTTTGGATCCGCTGATTTTCGAGTTCGAGATTTTTCTTCTGCAATTCGGCTTTGCGGCTGCTTGATTGACTCGCCACCAAAACACGCTTATCGGTATTTTTTCGCAGATTTTCGATCTCTTCGTCAACGCGTGTGATCTCGTCTTTTTTCGATTGCACGTCCGGATGTTTTTCTTTGAAAACCTTCAGCAGTTTGTCGAGCTGCGCTTTGAGTTCGGCGCGTTTATTGACGAGTTGGGCGTAGGCGGGCGTGTCTTCGATCTGCGAAGCCTGCCGCGCGACGTCCTGCGTTTCCTTTTCGCCGTATTCGTCATAGACGCGCATCTGCCGGTTGTTCGAAGCGATCTGGTCATTGAGCCGACCTTTTTCCATTGCCAAAGTTTCTTTTTCTTTGACGATGCTGTCTTCGCGTTTGCGCAAACCGTCGAGCTGCGCGATCAAACCCTGCGACGATTCGGGCAGCGTCTCGACATTCTGCATCATCACGTTGAGGCGTTCTTTTTCCTTTGTATCGAGTTCGTTTTTCGCGTTGTTCAATTCGTTTTGAAGAAAATCGCGGGTCGTTTCCGCATTTTGCGTCGAAGCAAGAACCTGCGCGTTGACATATTTGGCGGCAAGTTCCGCCGTCACGTTGCGCGTCGCGTCGGGCTTACGGTCGCGATAACTGATGCGAAACGCGGCGAGTTTTTCGGTGTCGGTCTTTTCGGGTTCGACGACGATGTTTTTGCGCATCTTGTCAACGATCAGCGCCATATCCATTCCCGAATTTCTTTCTAGTTCGAAAAGATTGTATTTTGTGATCATCGGCTCAAGCGACGACCGCGACATAACTTCCTGATTGATGGTTTGCAGACGCTGCGATAGATCTTCGTCGGAAAGCGGTTTGACGACGATATCGGAGATCGTCGGCGGCTTGACCGTCAACAGAGTTTTTGATTCGTAAACGCTCGGCAATTTGTAAACGACATAACCGATCGCCACCGTCATCGTGATGACGGGCAGAAAAATAAACCATTTCCGCCGTTTCAGCATCTTGATAAATTCGCCAGCCGTTCTTTGTCTGAATTCAATGCTCATATTTTCCTAAAAATTTAACGATTAACTTTCTCCGTCATTTGCTCGACCGGGCGCGACGCGCTCTTTTCGCTCCGTTTCATGATCCAGCGCAAGCCGATCGTCAATAAAATTAATCCGACTCCGAAGATCAGCAAACCGAGCGATTCGGGAATAATTCCCAAAAGCTGGTTGGCGATCTTAAACAAAAAAACCATTTTCAATCTCCGTCAAGCGTGTCTAAAGATTTGCCAAAAGAATTTTCGCGTCCTGCGCTTCTTTCTGGCTCAAACTCTGTTCGTTGGCGAGCGACGTTTCAACTTCCCGGCGCGCCGAAAATTTATCGCCCGCCGAAGCGAGCGCCGTGCCTAATCGCAGACGATACGCCGCGTTGGTTTTCGCGCCCGTTCGTTTCGCTTGCGCGTCGTCGAGCGCGACCGCTTTTTTAAGCTGCTCGACCGCCGGCGAATATAAACCTTTTTTGAAATAAACCCAGCCGAGCGTGTCGTAATAACCGGCGACGTTCGAATTTGTGTTGACCGTTTTCTGCGCGAGCTGCAGTGCTTCGTCGAGATTTCCCTGCCCGCCGTCGGCGATCAGCCACGCCAGATTATTTGCCGCGATCGGCGTTTCGGGCGTGATCTCTAAGGCGCGGCGATAATTTTTCTCGGCTTCGGGCGCATTGCTGCGCGCTTCTTCGAGCATTCCGAGCAGCGTGTAAACGGTCGCCGAAGGTTTCTTTGCAACCGCTTTTTTGTATTGCTCGATCGCCGCGTCGGTTTGGTTTTTGGCGATCAAAAGCGCGGCGTAGGTCGAATACGCGGGCAGATAATTTTCGTCCGATTCGATCGCCTTTTGCAGTTCGGCGGCGGCTGAATCATTATTTTTTTCCGCGATAAAGACATCCGATTTTAAATAATGAAGCGCTGCCGACACGTCTTTTCGGTCAAGGTTTTTCGCTAAAAACTCGTCAACTTTGGCGTGCGCCGCCGCGAATTGTTTCTGTCGATTCAAAACACCGATCGTCCCGCTCAGCGCGTCGAAATTCTTAGCGTCAACGGCAAGCGCGTTTTCATAAAGTTTCAAGGCTTCCGGCGGATTTTTTTCGGCGATGAAAACCTTTGCCAGATTGACCATCGCGCCCGATGACTTCGGCGAATTTTTTAAAACTTCCAGCAGATCGGTTTTCGATTCCGCCAATTTTCCGAGCTGAAGATTGGCAAGCCCGCGCGCCGAAAGCGCACGAATCCGCAGTTCGTTGATCTCCTGCGTCATCGTCGCCGCGTCGGGCACAATGCCTTTTGAAGTCTCAAAAAGTTCGTTTGCGAGCCGAAACGCGTTTGCCGCGTCGCCGTCGGCAAATGCCGCCTGAATTTTCAGCAGGCGCGTTCTTAAATAGTTCGGATGATATTTGTCGAGATCGCCGATAAAAGCGCGGGCTTGGTCGGTTTGTCCGAGCGCGAGTTTGGCTTCGGTCATAAAGAAAAGCGCGTCACGGTGACTCGGCATTTTTTTGAGGATCTCTTCGAGATCTTTGACCGCTTCGTCCGCTTTATTGTCCTGCAAATCAAGTCGTGCGCGCAGCAGCAAAGCTTCGGCGTCTTTATCGTTGATCTTCAAAAGCGCGTCGATCTGTTCGCTGACTTTAGCGGTTTCCTTTTGGTCGAGATAAATTTCACCGAGCCGATAGCGGGCGCGAACATATTCGGGTTTTTCCGCCAGAATTTCGTTAAAGATCGTCACGGCATCATTGGTGCGTCCGACCTGCGCGTAAAAATTCGCCAGCGCGACGCGGGCTTCGGGGCTGTTTTCCTGAATTTGAACGAGATCTTTATAGGCGATTTCGGCTTTATCAAATTGTTTTTGCGCGACGTAATATTCGGCAACCGCTTCGCGCGCCTCGATATTTTGCGGTTCAACTTCGGTCGCTTTTTTAAATTGCGCTTCGGCTTCCGCCGGGCGGTCGGCAAAAACCAAAAATCTGCCGTATTCGACGTAGCCGAGCGCTGCCGCCGGATTGACCGAAATTCCTTTCTGAATCGCGGCTTCGGCTTCTTTTGCCTTGTCCTGTTTCATAAAGTAACGGGCAAGACTAATATATGATTCGGTGCGGTTGGGATTAAGCGCGATCGCCTGATTCAAAACTTCGAGAACTTCTTTTTCGGGTTTGCCCTGCGTTGCGAGCAGCGAGGCTTTAAGAATGTGACCTTCAATAAAACCGGCGTCTTTCGCGAAAATTTCTTCGAGGATCTTTTCGGTTTCGGGAAGCATCGGCGGCTGAATGAGCAGATAATAATTGCCGAGTTTCGTTTTCGCGTCGAGATTGTCGGGCGCGATTTCCGTCGTTTTCCGCAGTTCTTCGAGCGCTTCGTTAAATTGTCCGAGATTTTCAAAAGCCCGCGCCAAACCCCAGTGCGCGCCAGCCGAATCTTTATCGATATCGGCGGCGGCGCGAAATTCCATGACGGCTTCCTGAAATTTGCGTTTCTGCAAATATTCTTCGCCGCGGGCAATATGTTTATCTTTGGATCCTCCGCAGGAGATGACAAATAGGACGAGCAAACCGCATAACGCGATTTGTGACAGAAATCTGAATTTAAAAAACGGGCACTCTCGTAATATCATTTTCTTCAAAAGACATTTTCCCCGAAAAATTTTGACTATTCGGCTTGACCGTCGGGCATTGACCGTCAAACTTTTATTCAATTTCCGAAGAGGGGCAAACTCTTCGGAAAGCATTTCGGAAAAACTTAATTTTCAATTTAACCGATTTTCACCGGCATTGAAGAAAAAAGTCCAATCGCCCCTAAATTTCAGAAAAAATTACAGTTTCCGCTCTTTTAATGAGAAGTTCGGCATAAAAAAACGCCTCGTTCGCGTAAAACGGAACCAAAACTTATTTTGAAATTATTGGGGACAAGCGAAAGAATAGCACAAACTTTTGGATTTACAAATGGAGTTATGAGATAGGAAAATAATCAGCAATCGGAGCCCGCCGGCGGCGCGTTCATTCGGGCACGAATTCGCCGAGCCGGTCGGCAACTTCGGCGGAAAGGTCAATCGCGGATTTGGTAGCGCCAGGGGCATCGCCGCCGACCGAAGTCATCACGCGAACCATCGCGCCATCGCTGCGGCGGCGCAGCACGCTGTCCCAAACCGTGTTGATCTTGTCGCGATATTCGCTCGCTTCGATCCGTCCACGACCTTGATACCAATAGATCATGATCTCGTCATAGATGCCGTTTTCGACGCGGTAAGCATTTGCCGTAAAGGTTTTTCCGCTTGGCGTTTTGATCTCGATGATTTGCGGTTCGCGCATCACCCAACCCGCGCCGGGTAAACAGTTCTGCGGTGAATGATACGTCGCGCCGGAGCGCTGCGAAGCGTAATAACCGATGTAAACATTGGCATTGCGGTTCTCGGAAAAATATTCACGCATCGTGTAATCGGTGACGCGCAAAACGCTTTCGGTCTCTTCGCCGAAGCGGATCTGATCGCCTTTCTGCCGCCAATCGCCAAGCGTTTTCGGCAATTCGGTGAGCGGTTTGCGCGCGATTTGCGCCTCGCCGCGCTGCTCGAACCAATTGATAAAAACGCCGCCGATGAGCAAAACGGCAAGCAAAAACCAAAATTTTGAATTGGCTGACGGCATTTTTTGACCGGCAATGTCTGATTCGATCTCTTTCATCGGAAAAATATTATACCAAGAAACATAAAAACATAATGCCGTTGATTTTCCGACTTCCCGGCTGCCTGACCGCTAAATTATTTATTCGGCACGGGCGGCGGTTTCAGTTCCCACAAAACATTGACGATCACCCATTGACCGTTGAATTTGGCGATGTGCAGATAATCGATCCAATCGGACGCGACGACCTTGACGCTTGCCGCATTTTCGTAAACATCGAGAATCGTTACATCTTTCTGCTGTTTTTCCTTCGGCGTATTTTTGCCGAACCCTTTGCGCGTGCCCTGCACAAGACTCATCGCGCTCATTTGTTCGAGCCGGCTTCTGCCGTCTTTCGTCATCACGATGCGTTTTGCCAGATCGGGATGCAGCGCGCGTTCCATGCGCTCGGCATTTCCTTCATACCAGCCTTCGATATAATCGAGCGCGGTTTGTTTGATGGCGGCTTTGTCCGTCTCGGAAACGGTCGTCTGCGCGTTGAGCTGAAAGCCAAACGCGGTCAGAAACAAAAAAAATAGGGCTGATCTTTTTAGCATAGAAAACTCCTTGTTTGTAATCGAACTTTCGGAAGTTCTACGCATCAGCCGGAATTTTGTTTGCGGAAATTTTGCGAAAAATGAGCTGAAGGCAGAAATTAACCAGAATCAGCAATGCGAGCGCGGCGACATAAACGAGCCAGCCGAGCGCTTCGTGCAAAAGTCCTTCGGTCGCTTGCCGTCCGCGCGTGTAGGTCAAAACGCCGGTCGCCGTAACGCGCGCGGCATTCGTTAAAACCGCGATCGGAATTGCCGAGAGCATGAGAAGCACGGCACGCCAAAAGTCTTGATTTTTCAAAAAATCGAACCAGCCGTTTTCGCGTAATTCACGTTTTGTCCGCGTAAAATAGGCGAGGATCAAAGCGAGCGTGACAAGCGTCATGAGGCTTCGGATTCCGCTGCACGCTTCGACGACCTCGAGCGCGATGACCTGCGTCGCGCCGTTTGGCAAGATCTCGAAAACATTGCCTTTGCGAACGGTCGGGATTTCAAACAAACGAATTCCCCAAACGGCAAGCTGCGACGCGTAAATTTGTAAAGGAAACGCAATTTTGTTGAAAATGATCTGCGGAATCGGGATCGCCAGCAAAAGCAGCGCAAACGGCACGACCAAAAGGCGTAAGATCTGCGTCCCGAAAAAATAGACGACCGTGCCGCCGAGCATCAAGACCAACGAAACTCTCTGCGTAAAAAGTTCGGCGCCGAGACTGCCGCCCAAAAGCATCAGCATCGCCAACAGAATGATGCCGCCGCCGAGCAGGAATTTCGGCGTTTTGAAGGTTTTTTGAAGGTCGCCCGATTCCATCCAAATGATAAATCCGATGACCAGCGGGACAAGCAATCCATGCGAATAATTCTCGTCCGTCCACCAATCACGCCCGAGTTTCGCCAAAACATTGGCATACAGAAACGTCAATCCGAACCCGATCAAAACGGGTTTCCAGAGAGTTTTAAAATTGATCGAATCTGAATTCATCGGCTTTTAGTAATATGGCAGGAAACGTCAAATCGCGGCGAGTTTCCGCAAACGGTAGCTTATCACAGATAAAAATTGCCGATAAATAAATAAGTTTCGGGTTCCCTGTTAAAAAGGCTGGAAACCCGAAACTTGAAATCCGAAACAATGATCATTTTACGGCACGAACGCATTCGGAATCGGACGGTCGCCCGAGGCGCCGAATGCCGTGATGAGAATTCCGGCGGTTGAACGGCTGATGAACCAGTTCGCCGTTGACGGACGGAAAACGCCCGCGTCAAATCGTCCGTCGCCGTCGTAATCGCCCGGCGCCGGCAGATCGCCCGCTGCGCCGAACGGGAACGAAAAATATGAGCCGTCTTCGCTGCGCTGAACGAACCATTCGCCTGTCGAAGGTCGCCAGACAGCGATGTCCGCTTTGCCATCGCCGGTCCAGTCGCCCGGCACCGGTTTATCGGTCGAAGCGCCGAAACTTGCCGAATAGGTCCCGCCGCTTGCCGAACGAACGATCCACCACGAACCGCTCGACGGACGAAAGACCGCGATGTCCGCCTTGCCGTCGCCGTCGTAATCCGCCGGCACGGGTTTATCTTCCGCGACGCCGAATGACGCGATCGTCGTGCCGCCGTCGCCCGAGCGCAGGATAAACCACGTCCCCGTTGACGGACGAAAGATTGCCGCATCCGTACGCCCGTCGCCGTCGTAATCGGCAGGCGCGGGAATGTCGCCCAAAGTGCCGAACGGGAACGAGAAATAAGTATTGTCGTCGCTCCGCTGAATAAACCAGTAGCCGGTCGAAGGTCGCCAGATCGCGACATCTGTCTTGCCGTCGCCGGTGAAATCGCCGGGCACTAGAATATCGGTCGAAACGCCGAAACTATTAACGCGCACCTGACCGTCGGACGATCGCGACGACCACCAACTGCCGTCCGAAGCGCGAAAGATTCCGATGTCGGTTTTCCCATCGCCGTCAAAATCAAACGGCGCTTTATTTCGAACCGCAAAGAATCTGATGAATTCAATCGTTGATTGCTGATTTGACGCATCAGGATAAAATCCGCGCGCCCTGATGTAACCGCCGGAAAAAGCAACACCGCTCAATTGCCAGACGTTCGCACTGCTATTTGGCGTGCCGTCGCCCAACGGAGTGTAGTTAATACCGTCGTTTGATTTTTCAAAGGTCAGGCGATGAACCTGCGGACCGCTGTAAAAGAGCGACCAGGATAGAGTTCCGCCTGCGTAGGTCACATCCTGGAGCCCGACATCGCCTCTTGGTAAAATCTTCGCCAGACCGTTGCGGGCGATTCCGCCGACGCTCGTAAATGAACCGCCGAATAAAAGCTTCCCGTCCGCCTGATCAAGAATGACATTCGGAATCCCGTTCACGTTCGCATTAATGGCAGTCGCGAGATTTCCGGTGCTGCTGCCGACAACCACAAGTCCGGCAAACGCCGCGCTGTTAAAACTTGTAAATTGCCCGCCGATTATTAACCTGATGCCGCCGGTTTCTTCAGCAAAAGAAGTGACCTGCAGATTGGCGCTCGCGGTAAATGCCGTATCGACCGTTCCGTCGCTGTTCAGACGAACAATATTTTGCCGTGAGGTTCCGCTGACGTTATCAAAATTTCCGCCGACCAGAATTTTTCCGTTCTGTTGCAAATAAATCTTGCTTAAAGAAGTTATAGTTGGCGCGGTATTCGAGAAAACGGGCGTAAAACTTGTGTCGAGTGTTGCGCCGTCAGCGTTCAAACGCGCCAGACGCGGGCGATTTGTGCCGTTGACCGTGTCGAAAGTTCCGCGAATCAAGATCTTTCCGTTCGTTTGGATCAAAATTTCGTCAACCGGCGCGTTGACCGTAAAATTAAATGATGTGTCGCGCGTGCCGTCTGAGTTAAACCGCACAATATTGCTGACATTAATTCCATTGACCTGACTCAGTTGTCCGCCGACGAGGATCTTGCCGTTTGATTGCACGCTGATTGCCCGAACCGTGCCGACCACCGTCGGATTGAACGCGGCGTCGAGCGTGCCGTTAGAATTTAATCGCGCCAATGCCGCCTGATTTGTCTGGGCGATCGAATTAAAAGTTCCGCCGACCAAAATCTTTTCATCAGTTTGACGGGCAAGCGCGAAAACGATCGAACTTGCCTGGACGTCGGGAAATGTCGTATCCAAAGTTCCGTTCGGGTTCAGCCGGGCAAGGCGTCCGCGAGCCGTTCCGCCGACGGTCGTGAAAAATCCGCCGATCAGAATGCGCCCGTCTGCTTGCGAGATCATTGCCGAAACCGTTCCGGCAGCGCCCGTATCGGGATTGAAATCGGTTTCGAGCATTCCGTTCGGATAAACGCGGGCGAGGCGGTTGCGCGCCGCGCCGTTCACGGACGTAAAAAATCCGCCGAAAACGATCTTTCCGTCCGTTTGAATATCGACCGAATAAATCTCGGTATTCGGACTCGGCGTAAAAGATGTATCGAGCGAACCGTCCATATTCAAACGCGCCAGATACGAGCGCGAAACGCCGCCGACGGTCGTAAAGGTTCCCCCCGCGATAATTTTCCCGTTAGGCTGCACGGCAACCGACCAGACCGTGCTGTTCATATTCGGATTAAACGCCGCGTCGAGCGTGCCGTCGGCGTTAAGCCGGGCGATTCGGTTTCTGACCACGCTGTTGACGCTCCCGAATTCGCCCCCGACCAAAATTTTTCCATCGGCTTGAAGCGCCAAGGTTCGGACGGGAAAATTTACCGACGGATTAAAGCTGGTGTCGAGCGTGCCGTCAGCATTGAGCCGTGCCACCCGATTGCGCGTAATCCCATTGATATTCGTAAATAATCCGCCGATAAGAATTTTTCCGTCAGGCTGCAGAATGACGGTTTCAACCGTGTTATCGGCACTCGGATTAAAAGTTGTGTCGCCTGTCCCATCGGAATTTTGTCGTGAAACACGAACACGCGAAACGCTGCCGACCATAGTAAATGAACCAACCATAATGAATTTCCCGTCGGGCTGAATAACGATCGAACGAACTGCCCCGTTCGGCGCGGTGAACAAGGCATCCGGAGTGCCGTCAACGTTGACCCGCGCGACATTATCGTGCGCGACGCCGCCGACCATCGAAAAAGCGCCGCCGATCAGCACGCGCCCGTCTGTTTGAACCGCCACGGCATTGACATTGCCGTTGACATCCGGGGCAAATGTGCTGAGCAAACCGCCGCCCGTCTCCAAACCGACGAGACGGTTTCGCGTCACGCCGCCGACGGTTGTAAATCCGCCGCCGGCAAAGATCCTGCCGTTCGTCCAGACGGTAACCTTTTGGACGACCGCGTTGGCATTCGGGTCGAATCCGTCATTCGGCGTTTGCGCAAAAAGCGGCGCGGTCATTGCAAAAAAAGCACTCAGCAACAGTAATTTACACATTTTATTTAGTCTTCCAATCATTTCGACAAACTCCTCACTTCGATTTAAAACAACGCCGTCAACCAATCTTGAATTTCTTGCGAACTTAATTTCCCATCAGGCGCATTGCATAGAGATACTGCCCGAAAGATACGCCCCGCACGGAAACGCGCATTCCGAGCTTGATGGTCATCGGTTGTTTGTAAAGTTGGTTTATAACGTGGTTCGGCAAACCCAGATCGGCAAAATAACCGCGCGCAAAACCGCGGGTCGCCGCCGAACTGTAATGGTCGAAGAAAAATTCGAAATCACCCGCCGCAATCGTTTTGCTGAATTGTTTGGTGCCGAAGGCACTGACCGTCAAAACGCCGTTCAGCGGCATTCCGGTCGTCGGGTCAACCGCCGCCGGATCGTTGAGCGCCGTGCTTTCGATCGTCAAACGCGGAGTGTAACTGAAAAAAGCGGGCAGCGAGTTCGCGAAATTATTCTGAAACTCATTGTTGACCGTATTGTTGAGCAGAAAATAGATGACATTGTCCGCCGATTTGCCGGGAATCGTGATCCTGCCGAGATCGTCGAAAGTTCCGCGCGACGTCACGCCGCCCGGCGTGTGCGCCAGACAGCGGTCATTTGCGCCGAGCGTCAGATCGAGATCGGCAAGAAGAACTGCCGGATCGCAGCTATAATAGACATAAACCACGCCCGTCGCCGCCGTTCCTAAGAATTTTACGTTTTTGCCGAACGAATCCGGTTCGCCGACATCCGCCGCCGAAAGCAGCGAATTGATCGGGTTTTGCTGTTCCTTTTTAATATCCTTCAATTCTCTGAGAATTGATTTTCTCGTTTGTTCGGCATCCGCATTTTTTTGCGCGACGAGGCTTGTCACCGCGATTAATATCAAAGTCGTTATCAACAATAAATTTTTCATAATTTTCTCCTTTTTTATCTTTTTATATTTTCTTCCGTTCCCGAGGGCGTAAAATCTACGTCCGCTAAATCTTCGTTAAGCGTCATCACGCGCGGCTCGAACTGAAAAAGTTTTGAACGTATGCCGATGATGACAGTTTGACCGCCTCCGATTCCTTCAAAATAGTAATAACCAAAGGTCGTGGTGCGTGCCGTTCTGGTTGCTCCGGTGGAGTCAGTCAGAAAAACGACGGCATTTCGTAAACCGCCGCCGTCCGCCGCGAAAACTCTCCCCGAAATCGAAAGTGAAGCGGCGGTCGGCGCTAAGTTTGAATTCCAGAAACCTCCTTGCAATCGGTAGGTCGTGCCCGAATTTTCTCCGGCGGCAGGTTGCCCGGTCGTCCCTTCGACGCTGAAGGTCGTTCCCGAACTCGCGCCGCCGCCGTTTGAAACAACTGCTTTTTCAAGCGTAAAAGTTGGACTCGAAGCAATTTGCGCGAATACGGCAAAAGGGGCAAGCGATAAAAACGCGATTGACGGTAAAATTAATTTCTTTTTCATCATTTTCTCAATCTTAAATAAATTAGTTTTTTTCAAAATCCTTAACTTCTCAGGAAACTTCGCTTACCGGCAGGTAAACGAAATACTGAAAGGTATGTTCATAGATCCGTTACCGTTAAAAGTAAACCGATCTACGATTGTGATGTAATTGCCCGCCGGAATATTAACGGTGTCCGGAAGGGACACGGAGAATGGAGCATTCGAGTCATTTTGTGCAGTCAGGTTGATGGCAACAGTGCCGTTATTAATCAAACTGGGATCCGTCGAATACAGAATTTGGAAATTCTTGAACCCAAAAGTAACCGGAACCGTCAACTTAAAATCACCGAGGGTGCAGGCGCGCGGCAAAAGGAACGCTGAGAATTGCACATCGGTTCCGAATTTGCCGGTCGGCGTCCCGCTCGGATAATAGTATTTGGTGCCGCTGCTGAAACCTTGCTCAAGCGCGAGCATCACATTGAAGGTGAGCGGCGGTTCGTTCCAAGTATTGTCGCCGCGCAGGAATGTCTTGTTGTTTGCCGCGCCGGTCGGCGTGACGGTCGAAAGTGCGCCCAAACCGAGATTCATCCGCGCACCTGCCGCGTTTGTCGAACCCGTGCCGCCATTTGTCACCGAAACGATGCCTGTGACATTCAGCGCGGTCGTTGCGGTCGTCGCATTGACGGCGTTGCTGGCGTTTAATGCGAATTGCGCTTGCTCGGCAAATGATGCATTCGTCGCTGTCACTGCGAACGTGGCGGAGTTTGCGCCGTTCGCGAATTGGGCGTTTACCGAATTGATGCTTTGAATCGCGTACGGCGCGCTCGTGATCGGCTGGCGCGGAGATAATGAATCCCAGACACTGCCGCCGGCGAGCTTGACCCGAATTTGCAAATAGCGTTCGGCGCCGCTGAAAACAGTCTCCGAAGCATCCAGATTGACGGTAAAAATGCCGTTCGCGACCGAAACGCCGCTCCGCGCGATCGTCGCCAACACATTTCCGCCGGTCGGCGCGTCGCAAATGTCGAATTGAAAATCATATGTGCCGGTCACCGCCGTGCCGCCGGTTTTCAAACTTCCCTGATAGGTGAAGCTGTAAGCCTGCGCCTGCACAAAATGGCTTTGCATTGCCAAAATAACCAAAAGTAAAAAAATTCTCGAAATCGTCTTTTTCATATTCATTTTTTCTCCCACAAGCAAAAATTTTCTTTGTAATTCAAGTGCGTGGTTTTACTTTCAACGCACTACGCGAGAAGTATGGTAAAATTGGCTCAAAGTTTTTATGGCGAATGAAGTTACGGTTTTATTACAGGAACTTAGCGGCGGCGGCGCAAACCGCGCGGCTTTGGACAAACTTCTGCCGATTGTTTATGACGAACTGCGCCGCCTCGCCGCGAGTTTTCTGCACCGCGAACACGCCGTTTCAATTCAGACGACCGAACTCGTTCACGAAGCCTATTTCAAGCTCACCGACCAGAAAAAAGTTGATTGGGAAAATCGCGGACAGTTTTTTGCGATTGCGGCGCAGGCGATGCGGCGGATTTTGATTGATGCAGCGCGGCAGCGAAAATCCCTAAAATACAGCGCGGAAAAGATTTCACTTGACGATTCGCCGACGCTTTCGGTCGAAACGGATCAGAATTTGCTCGAACTGGACGAGGCTTTATGCGAACTCGAAAAATTTGATGAACAGCAATGCCGCGTCATCGAACTTCGCTATTTTACGGGTTTGACGATTGAGGAAACGGCGGAAGTTTTAAAAATCTCGCCTGCCACCGTCAAACGCGAATGGGCGATTGCGCGGGCGTGGCTTTATCAAAAAATTAACGGTGTTTGAGCCGATTCTGCTTCACTTTTCGCGTAGTGTATTGAGAAAATTATATGGACGCGGTGAAATGGCAAAATATTAAAAATGCGATGTCGGCGGTGCTCGATTTGCCCGCCAGCGAACGAGCCGATTTTTTGGCGCGCGAACCGGACGCCGAAATTTGCGCCGAGGTTGAAAAGCTGCTGGCGGCGCACGAACAAGCCGGCGGATTTATTGACAAACCGATTTTGATTGAACGAGGAATTGCCGAAGACGAAACGAAAGATTTTTTGATCGGCAAGCAAATTGAAAATTATCTAATTCTCGGACGAATCGGCACGGGCGGAATGGGCGCGGTTTATCTTGCCGAACGGGTTAATTCGGATTTCAAACAAAAGGTCGCGCTCAAACTTATCAAACGCGGAATGGACAGCGAAGCGATTCTCAAACGCTTTGCCCGCGAACGCCGAATTCTCTCAACCTTAAAACATCCGAATATTGCCGCGCTTCTCGACGGCGGAATCGCCAGCGCAGGCTTGCCGTTTTTCGTGATGGAACTTGTTGACGGCAAACCGCTTAATGAGTTCTGCCGCGAAAATAATCTGTCATTGGAAAAGCGGCTGGAAATTTTCCGTCAAATCTGCGCGGCGGTTGATTACGCGCATAAAAATCTGGTCATTCACCGCGATTTGAAGCCTTCAAATATTCTCGTTTCGGAAGACGGCGTGCCGAAACTTCTCGATTTCGGCATCGCCAAACTTTTGACGGACGACGATTTACAGACAACCGCAACGCAAGCCAAAATGTTCACGCCCGAATATGCTTCGCCCGAACAGATTTTGGGGAAAAACGTGACGACGGCAACCGATGTTTACAGCTTAGGCGTGATTTTATACGAACTTCTCGCGCGGCATCGCCCGTTTGAAACAAAAGGAAAATCTTTTGAAGAAATCGTCAAAAGCATTTGCGAAACCGAGCCGCCGAAGCCGAGTGAAACGAGCGAAAATCAAAATCCAACGACCGAAAACGAAGCGGAAAAGTTTCAGATTCCGAAAAATCAGCTGCGCGGCGATTTAGATAATATCGTTCTCAAAGCCCTGCGCAAAGAGTTGTCCGAACGCTACGGTTCAGTTCAGCAGTTTTCGGAAGACATTTTGAGATTTCTTCGAGGTTTGCCTGTTTTGGCGCGCTCGCAAACACTGAAATATCGTTTCGGAAAATACGTCAAACGCCACCGTGCCGGAGTTTTCGCCGCCGCGCTGGTTCTGCTTTCGCTCGTCGGCGGAATTTCCGTCGCGACCTGGCAGGCAATCGTCGCGCGCCGCGAACGCACCCGTGCCGAACAGCGTTTTAATGATGTGCGAAAATTGTCCAATTCATTTTTGTTTGAATTTCACGACGCGATCAAGAATTTGTCCGGGGCGACACCGGCGCGCAAACTGGTGATCGAACGAGCCTTGCCTTTTCTCGACAGTTTAGCGGAGGAATCCGCCGATGATGATTCGCTGCAAAGCGAATTAGCCGAATCTTACCGCAAGCTCGGCGAAATCCAGGGACATCCGTCATTTCCGAATATCGGCGATGTGAGCGGCGGGATCGAGAGTTTTCGCAAATCCATCAGGATCGGCGAAAATCTCGTTCGGCGAAATCCGGGCAATCGGGATTATCGTTTTAATTTAGTGAAATACTACGGGATGCTCGGCGATATGTTTGAAAGAGCGACTTACGACACGCCGAACGCGCTTGAGAATTATCAAACGGCGCTGAGGCTTTGCGAAGAGCTGCTCAATGAAGATCCTGCCGATACAAACGCGCTCGATGGACTGCAGGCGATTTACGATCGCCTCGGAAACATTAAAGCCAAAACCAGAGAATTAGATGCCGCGATCAAAGATTATCAAACTTCGCTCACCATCGCCGAACAACTACAGGCTTTAGAGCCGGCAAAATATAACCGGCAGCGCAACGTATTTTTAAGTTATTACGAAATCGGACGAGCCTTACAGGACGACGGAAAATATCGGGAAGCGCTTGAACAATATGCCAAAGGTCGAACTTTGATTACAAACTTGATCGCCGCAGAGCCGAATAATACCGATTTGCCGCGATCGCTTGGGCTTTTCGACGATTTATCGGCTAATTCGCATCTCCAGCTCGGAGAAATGGAAGCCGCCGCCGCACTCTCGAACAAAGCGCTTGCCCAGCGCGAAAAATTATTTGCCGCCGATCCGAAAAATATTCAGGTTTACGGCGATTTAACCTTCAGTCTCGATACGGCGGGCGATCTGCGCGTTAAATCAAGCGATATTGCCGGAGCATTAAAATTATTGAATCGCTCGCTCGAAATGCGTGAAGCCGCGCTCAAACAAGACCCGACAATGAAAATTGCGAAACGCCTTATTGCGATCAGCCGCAATAAAATCGCCGCGGCGTTAATTGCTCAAAACGATTTACCGGCGGCGCTCGCTCAGCTGAATAAGGCTCTTAATCTTAATCGCGAACTAAGCCGCGACGATTCGACAAATTTGGACTTGCGCCGGGAATTGGCAGTTTCTTTGAAAGGCGCGGGCGAAACGACGGCGCTGATTGCCGCGCGCGAACAAAACCCCGAGAAATGGCGCGAAGCCCGCGACTTGCTCGAAGAAAGTCTTAAAATTTACACCGATATGAAGGCGAATAATCAATTCTACGGAGCTGACCGCGAGAAAGTGACGAGTCTTAATGCTTTTATCAAAGAATACGAACAAAAATTTAGCCGCTGAGCCATTTCTTTTGACCGATTATTTGAGCGGCTTTAGCCAGCCATTCCTTCGATAAGATTGCCGAAAACAGTTTGCCGACAAGCCTTTCGATCAGGCAAATTATTCAGAATTTTCGCCCGAGAATAAAATCGGCGATGTCGCGCAAAATTCCGGTCGGTTTGTCGAGATCGTTTAATTCTCCGATCGCTTCGGCGTGAACTTTTTCCGCCAATCTCTGCGTTTCAGCAATGCCGTAAATGCTCGGATAGGTCGCTTTTTCCGCCAGTTCGTCTTTTCCGGCGGTTTTGCCCAAAACTTCGGTCGTTTGCGTGATGTCCAAGAGATCGTCGGTGATTTGAAACAATAACCCGAGTTTTTCGGCGTAATTTGTAATTGCTTCGAGTTCTTTTACGCTCGCTCCGGCGATGATCGCGCCGCTGCGTGCCGACACAGAAATCATCGCGCCGGTTTTGTTTTGATGGATTTTTTCCAGATCTTCGAGCGAGATTTTCTTTCCCTCACCGTCCAGATCGAGCTGTTGTCCGTCAACCATTTTCGCCGCCGCGCCGGCGAGTTCGCAAATCAGTTTGACACGCGTTTTATCCGATAATTGCGCGTCCGTGGCGATTGCCTGAAAAGCGAGAGTCTGCAAAATATCGCCTGCCAAAATCGCCGTCGCTTCGTCGAATTTAACGTGACTGGTCGCGCGTCCGCGCCGCAAATCGTCATCATCCATCGCCGGCAGATCATCGTGAATCAGCGAATAAGTGTGAATCATCTCGATCGCCGAAGCCGTACGCAAAAGTTTGTTTTCATCCGCACCGAAAGCGTTTCCGACCGCCAAAACGAGCGCGGGACGAAAACGCTTGCCGCTCGCAAAAATGCTCCATCGCACGGCTTCGTAAAGCCTTGCGGGTGCCGTTTCGGCAGACGGAATGAGTTTGTTTAAGGTTTCGTCAACAATTAAACTCGCTTCCGCAAAAAACTTTTCCAAATCTTTCATTACGTCGCTCATTATCAGTTATCGCTTGGTGATTTCAAAAGCCGCGCCGCTAATTTTCTTGTAATGCACGGCAAAATAGTTTATAAATATCTGAAATCAAAGGAGCAAATATGGTTAGGATGTCAAAAACTCTTTATATCAGCGCGTTAGTTGTTACATTTCTATTTCTTTTTCTGTTCGGAATTCCGGCACTTTTTTTATTAGACAGCTACAAAATTCCGAGAAATATGGGGATTGACGATAATCTAACCAATCTTCTTGTCGGAGTCTTGATTTTTTTATCCATCGCTCCCTTTCTAATTACCCAAATTATTCTTACATTTGTGGTTATTTACAAGATGTGGTCGTCAATTCAAGGCGGACGTGCGACTCGAACAACTGCGGGCAAGGCAGTCGGATTTCTTTTTATTCCGTTTTTCAATCTATATTGGCTCTTTCAAGTTTGGGGCGGTTTCCCGACGGACTACAATCGTTATCTTGAAGAATATTCTTTGCCGATACCGAAGCTATCGAACGGACTTTATATCGCCTACCCGATTCTAACTTTAATTCCGCTGTTGGGAATTTTGTTGGCTCCTATTGTTTTTATAATCGTTATCGCTAAAACCTGCAATGCCGTCAATCGTTTGGCTGATGCCAAGCAGTATCGGCAACTAGGAAGATGAGAGATATTTTGAAACCTGAGTGTTCGGTTTTGTTTGTCAGGTCGTTTTTCGATGTTTATGCGGATCCGCTCCGCCGCGCTCAATATCATCGTCAAGGAATTTCGGTTTCAAGAATATGAAAAAATGTCTGCAATGCACACAGATTTACGGCGACGAGACGAATTTTTGTTTGGCGGACGGTTCGACGCTCGTCAGTATTTCCGATTCGTTCACTTCCGAAACACCGACGGTTTTCAGCGGCGCGCCTTTTCCGACCGTCCCGGACAATTCGCAATTTACGCCGCCGGTTGCCTATCCGCCAACGGCTCAGCCGAAAAAAAGCCAGACGGTTTTGATCGCTTTGCTGGTCGGTTTTTTCGCGCTTGTCGGCGGCGGTGCGATCGTCGGGTTGGTGATTTACGGCTTATCGAATGCGGATAAAAAAGTTACGAACATCGCCAATATTGTGAATTCCAATGATAAATCGAACAAAAATTCCGCCGAACAAAAATCCGATAACGACAATCTCGCGCAAAATCTGAAGGCGCAGCAGGAAAAACTCGATAAAGATAAGCAAAAACTCGAAGACGAACGAAAGGCGCTCGAAGCCAAAAAGAAGGACGCCGCGCAAACGCCGAAACCTGCCGATTCAAGAACGGCAACAATTATCGATCCGCCGACCAATATTCGGCTCTCGCCGAACGGCACGATCCTCTGCGTTGTCCGGCAGCGGTCAACCGTCAACATTCTCGGTCCGACCAACGTTTCCGACAACAACGGCACCTGGTATTACACCGACGCCTGCGGCAGAACAGGCGTCATTCATTCGAGCCAGATCAGATTTTAATCCGCTTCCGTTTCTAAGATCTTCCGCAAATCGTTCTCGTCCAATGTATAAACCGTGCTGCAAAATCCGCAGGTCATCGTTGCGCCGTGGTCTTCTTCGAGCATCGACGCGACTTCCCGTTTGCCGAGCGACGAGATGAGCTGAACGGCACGTTCGAACGAGCAGTTGCATTCAAACCCGACTTCCTTTTCGCCCAAGATCTCATAATCGATAATGCCGAGCGTCATTTTCAGAAGGTCTTCGGCGGTCGCGCCTTCTTTGATCGCCGCCGTCAGAGGCGGCGCGTGAAGGATCGTGTCTTCGATCATGACGGCGATATTCGGGTCAGCCGTCGGCAGCATCTGAATCATCACGCCGCCCGCGCAATGGATAAACGGCGCTTCCGTTTGGAGCAAAACGCCGAGCATCACGGCGGACGGAATTTGTTCACTTTTTAATAAATAATGCGCGAAATCTTCGGCGATCTCGCCCGATTCGATCTTCACCGAACCGATATAAGGCTCGCGGTGCAGTCCGAGTTCAAAGCCCGATTCGCGAATGACGGTCAACATTCCCTGTCCGATAATTCCCCGAACATCGAAACTGCCGTCCGTTTTTTGCGGCAGATCGGCGAGCGGATTTTTTATGTATCCGCGCACTTTACCGCGCGCGACCGTCTCGGTTACAATTCCTTCTACCGAACCATTGGATTCAATTTTCACGGTCAAGCGGTCAAAGTCTTTGAGACTCGAACCTAAAAGCAATGTCCCCGTTAAAACGCGCCCTAAAGCGACGGATGCCGTCGGCGATGTTTGATGTCGGCGCACCGCTTCGCGCACCGTTTCGGTGGTGGTTGTCGCCATCACACGAACGGTTGCATCCGCCGCTAAACCGTGAATAAGTTTGTCCATAGATTACAGTTTCGGAAATTCGGACGCGAAAAGTCAATCGCGATTCCAAGTTTCGAGTTCGCTGGTTTTAAGAGATCGAAACCAACTTGGAACTCGAAACTTGGAACTTGGAATGGGAAGATTTTTTTTCAAACGCAAAACTTAAGGCATTACTTTAAGTTACGCGCTATTTGGGTAAATTTTTCGTGAACGGCACAATATATTGTGTATTTTTCTATTGACAAGCGGATTTAAGTTGGGTTATATTTCAATTCGCTCAAGAACAAACCAATAACTCTGCTTTTTGAGCAAAAACCATTAAGTATTACTACTACACCCGCATTTCAAAATGCACTAGAAACGAGTAAAATTTAAATTAAACAGACCATTGTGTCTTTAAAAGACACTAGAGGAGAACGATTGAATATGAGCACAGTCTTTGAGCCTGTCGGCGTGAGCGAAATTGTCGCCAAAAATGGAAAATCGAATGGAAACGGTACGGGAACTTCTCTCAAACGCGAAGAAAAAGCGCCGGGGTTGAATGCTCAAAAAGTTATCGGTAAACGCTATTCACTGAAAGATCTGAACGGCGAACCGCTCGAAACTTGGGGCGACATCGTCCGTCGCGTCGTCGGTCACGTCTCGAAGGCGGAAACCGATTCGGTCAAACGCGATTACTTTTACGATTCGATGGTCGAAGTGATGCTCAACCGCGAATTTGTGCCGAACACGCCGTGTTTAGTCAACGCCGGAAAACCGAAAGGACAGCTCGCCGCCTGTTTCGTGCTCAACGTGCCCGATTCGATTCAGGGCATTATGGAACACGCGCAGAATGTCGCGATCATTCATCAAACGGGCGGCGGCACCGGAATGACCTATGAATTCCTGCGCCCCGCCGGGTCGATGGTCAATTCGACGCGCGGTGTCGCTTCGGGTCCGGTCTCTTTTATGAACATCGTCAACGGCACGACCGAAGTCGTCAAACAAGGCGGCGTCCGGCGCGGCGCGAATATGGGTATTTTAAGCATCAAACACCCCGACGTTCTGCGCTTTATCCACGCCAAGAACGACCAGCACAGCCTGACCAATTTCAATATCTCCGTGACCGTCACCGACAATTTTATGGAAGCGGTCGATAATCACGAATGGTTTCAAACCGAATTTGACGGCGAAACCTGGACGCAAACCATTTTTGACGCCGTCACCGGCACAGATTATGTCGTCTATCGCCGTCCGAACGGCGAAACCGTGACCTTTGCCGACAAACTTGCCTTTGAAACCGCCGATCTTTCCGATTGCCGCGTCGAAAAACCGCCCGTCGCGGGAATGGTTTACGCGCCCGATATCTGGAACCGCGTGATCGCCTCGGCGCATAAATACGCCGAACCCGGCATCATCTATATCGACGAGGTCAATCGTCATAATCATATGATCTCCTCGATGGGACCGATCCACGCCTGTAATCCTTGCGGCGAACAGATGCTTCATTTTAATAATTCGTGCAACCTCGGTTCGATCGACGTCGCAAAATTTTATAAAAAGGTTGGCGACGGATGCGATGCCGATGAATGTATCGATTGGGCGCGACTCGCGCGGGCGACGCATCTTTCGACACAGTTTTTGGACAATGTCGTTGACGCCGGACATTTTCCGCTGCCCGAGATCGACGATGTCGTCAAACGAACGCGTCCCGTCGGACTCGGAATTATGGGTTTTGCCGATCTCTGTCTCGCGCTCAAGGTAACTTACGGTTATCAGGATTCGATCGAATTGATCGAAAAAGTGATGGGCTTTATCCGCCGCGAAGCGTGGGTGATGTCGCTCCGGCTCGGCGCGGAAAAAGGCGTCTTTCCGGAATTTGAAGCCAATCGTCAGGATTACGCAAAGTTTTTGTACGAAGAGATCGGCATTCCGCACGATCTGCCGCTAACGCCGCGCAATTACGAAGTGACGACGATCGCGCCGACCGGCACGATCTCGCTCGTCGACGAAACTTCTTCGGGCATCGAACCGAATTTCTCGTGGGCGTATGTCCGCCGCGACACTTTGGGAGAGCGTCATTACGTGCACACCTTGGCGGCGGAAGCATTGGGCATCGAAGTCGATCAAACGGACGAAGAATCGATCAGAACGGCGGCAAATTATGTTGTCGAACATCTCGACGAGCTTCCGCCGTATTTCATTTCGGCGATGGACATCACTTCGCACCAGCACGTGCAGGTTTTGGCGGCGGCGCAGAAACACGTCGACAATTCGATCTCGAAAACCTGCAACGGTTCGCACGACGACACCGTCGAATCGGTCGATAAACTTTACCGGATGGCGAAAGATCTCGGCTGCAAAGCGGTCAGCTATTACCGCGACGGTTCGCGCGAAGGTCAGGTCTTGACCTCGATGAAAGCCGAAGTAAAGAAAACCGACGAGGAAATTCACACGACCGAAGACGCGATCGGACAAGACAAGGAATTTGTCGTCGTTGAAAAACAGAAAGAAACGTCGCGGCATATCGAGCGTCCGCGCGAGCTGCAGGGTTCGACCTGGCGGATTCCGTTTGACGGCGTCAATTTGTATGTGACGGTCAATCACAACGGCGAACGCATTTTGGAAGTTTTCGCGACCGGTCCGATCTCGGAAGGCGTCGGACTTCTCGCTTCGCGAATGCTGCGCGGCAGTTTTGAGGTCAAGGAAGTCGCCCGCAGTTTGAACAAAGTAACGGGCACGCACGCCGTCTGGTTCAACGAACGCCTGCTGACTTCGCCCGAACAAGCGATCGCCGAATGTTTGCTGCTGATCGACCGGAGGCTCAAAAATCTGCCCGCGTCCGAGAGGCAAATGAGTAAAATGGCGGCAGGAAAGATCGAGCCGACGCCCGCGCCGATGGAAACAAAAATGTCGAATCTGATCGGCGAATGTCCGGAATGCAAAGGTCAACTCGAACACGCTTCGGGCTGCGATTTCTGCCGCGACTGCGGTTATTCAAAATGTAAGTAAACTTTTTCCTTCAACTTAAAACCGCAAATATCCGCCGTCAGAAATGTCGGCGGATATTTGTTTTTGCCATAAAAGAATGAAAAAGCGAGGAAACCGCTCTCAAAAAACACACTTAAGTGTTTTCTTACAGCAGCAAAGGCGCGCCGTAAGACAGCCTTCGGCACGCGCCGCCGGTGTTTTTTCCGACGTCTTTTCTTCTTATTTTCCTTTTCTCCTTTTCTTGCTTTGCCACGATTTTCAGCCGAATGATAAGATTGAACCTTAGTTCGCAGAAGCGCCGCTTGGGTTCAACGGGTTTTGAGATTATCTTGTAAACTCTGCAAACTCTGCAAACTCTGCAAACTCTGCAAACTCTATGGAATTAGCTGTCGAAAAATACAAAGTCAACAACGAACCTTATTATTTACCGATCAATCAGGAAGTCGAACTCTTTGAAGCGGCTTACGCGGCAAAATTGCCGGTCATGCTCAAGGGTCCGACGGGCTGCGGCAAAACGCGTTTTGTCGAATATATGGCGTACCGGATGAATCGCCCGCTGATCACGGTCGCCTGTCACGAAGATCTGTCGGCGACCGATCTCGTTGGGCGTTTTTTGCTCGAAGGCGAAGAAACCGTCTGGCACGACGGACCGCTGACAACCGCCGTTCGCGCGGGCGCAATTTGCTATTTGGACGAAGTCGTCGAAGCGCGCAAAGATACGGTCGTCATCATTCATCCTTTAACGGACGACCGCCGCCGTCTGCCGATCGAAAAACGCGGCACGGTGATCGAAGCGCCGCCCGAATTTATGCTCGTTGTTTCGTATAATCCGGGTTATCAATCAATTTTGAAAGACCTCAAACAATCGACGCGTCAGCGCTTCGTCGCGATGGAATTCGATTACCCGAACGCCGAAGACGAAGCCGCGATCGTCGCCAAAGAAGGCGGCATCGACGCAAACACCGCGCAAGATTTAGTGAAGATCGGTCAAAAGGTGCGCAACCTGCGCGGACACGGACTCGAAGAAGGCGTTTCAACGCGTCTGCTGATCTACGCCGCCCAAATGATCGCCAAAGGAATTTCGCCCGTCGCGGCGGCGGAAGTCGCGATCTGCTCGCCGATCACCGACGACCGCGAATTGCAGCGCAGCATCCGCGAAATTGTGACGACAATTATTTAAGTTTGTTT